>JANPKN010000222.1:0-12180 GCA_031426075.1 Sphingomonadaceae bacterium | reverse complement strand
ATCAACCACATTCGTCAAGCATATCTTGTCATTTGTTCTATTTTTGTTCTAGCATGCAGCCATGACACGAATCGATCCAGACGCTCTCGCCACGCACTTGGAAGTTGCCTTAAGCTGCGCTCCTTTGGACACGCTTGCCGCGCTTCTAGATGGCGACCGTCAACGCCGCAGACGTGCTACTTTCACTCTCGCCCAACACCTTGCCGATCGGTTAGGCTGCTTTGAGATTACCGGCGATGGCCTCGGGGAGGATGCGGGGAAGCAGGCTTCGTTGTTCCGTTGACGTTACAACCGGAATTCCTTGATCTCGCTTCCCATAACCTGCCGTTCGTTAGACTGACATTTTGTTGTTGCCTGCGACTGCCTCTGCAGACCAGTTTAGCGAGCACCAGTGGCTGAAATGTAGTGGGAAATGGTCGTGTCGTCGCCGCGACAATTATACCCGAGACATCTTGCGAAAACTCAGCAGAGCCTACTCGTCATTTGTTTATCTTAAATAACAGCATGGGTTAAAGCTCTTATATAATTTGTCGTTGAGTATAACGCGATGAGTTATGGGAAAACGACGATGCAGAGTTCAAATGACGAATATCGCGAACTGCGCGTGCGCATGGAGCAGATGTTAGCTGAACTCGACCGGCTAAAGTTGGGAACTGTAGCCGTTCATGTCGATCGCGCCATGCGAAGGCTCGAAGCGGTCGTCGCTGGCGGTTCAAAAACGCTTGGCGGCATTAAAGCGAATCGAGCAGCCAACAATGATTGATGCAGCCTCCTTAATCCATTGAGATAACGGCATAATCAACTTCGAATGCGGCTCATCTTATACGAGCGCGATATTTTACAATAAAATTCGATATAGGCGTTCCGCCAGATGCCATTGCTCCTTTAGGGTTTAGGCAAATATGTTTGACGGCAGGATCGTAACCAGGGACCGGCGAATAGAGGCATGCCGAAAAACTCGTGGGCGCCTGCGCTGAATTAGAAAATCGGACATCTGTCGCGTTTGAAAATGTCAAAGACGATGAGGTTTGGGCAAAAGACACAGAGTTGGCTTCAGGTCCACTTCCGTCGATATCTCCATTGTGGAACTCAATCGCTGAAGGCAACGTGTCGATCAGGAAAACAGAATCAGGGGCAGTCGATGCCGTTCCCATATTTGTTGCGCTGATTGAATAAATCACGTCGCTGTTGGGGATGAAAAACTTGTCCGGCCCGGTGGTCGCAAAGGCCGTTGACGATTTGGATACGGTGAGCAACGGAGCGCCGAGAACGTTAATTGCATAGTCTTCAACTTCTCCTTTGGACGCAATGGAGGATGCTGTGATTCCTGCTGTTGTAGACCAACGAAAACGAACGAAAGTTGGTGTCATGGTTGCTGCGGTGGGTACGACGAAACTTAAACCGATCGTTCCGACCGTAACATTGGTATCGCCTTGTCCGTTATCCGTTAGATCTGTCGCGACATGCTCGCCTGCGTCTGAGAAATCACCATCGCCGTTCCAATCTACCCAACATTGCAACCGGCCGCCGTTACCGACGACGGCAATAGTCGCAGTTCCAATGTTGGATTGCCGGAGTGTCGAAAATGTTACTCCGTCGTCGCCTGAATCAGCGTTCGCGGTGGCGCTATTATATGGTGCAGTTTCTGCGCTATTTGTTGCCCCCAAGCGTATCGTTGCGTCGATATCGTGAACAGGGGTTCCATAGGATGCAGGCGCGTCTCCAAAATCTTGCGATACTTGTGGCGTTGTCGAAGGCAGTGTCAGCGCAGGGCAGCTAAAATCGAGCGAAGTAAGCCGCGTTGTGTTGCCGGTGCCCAAAGTGCCAATTCGATACTGGATCGTGCTGGTTGATGAGTAAAATATTGTAGCGATATTCCGTGTCGCTGTCTCGTCAATGCCTGGGGCAGTGAAATTTGTCCGAGCCTCAAACCTTATTCTGTTGGTCGATGACGGACCGGATGCGTTGATGTCAAGATTTGTAGGTGTGTCGAGTACGTAAGCTGCCAGCGGGATGGAAAACTCAGTATATTCACGAGTTGAAGCACTATCACCATCGATATCAATGCCTGATGCGGCAAAGTCTATTGCGATAGGAGTCGTTGTGCCAGTTATCACAAATGTGATGGTAAAATCGGCGCTGCGCGCGTTGTTGCCAGCTAGTTCTGGTTGAAAATTGTCAGACATTCCCGCATTTTGGTCAATCGTGCTTAAACCCGCGTTGGTAAGTGCATCAATTCGCACGCGAGCATCTATGCCAGACGCTACGTTTGAAAACCTGTAAATTGCACCAGCAGAAAGCGCTGTTCCCGAAATTAGAACGGGGTTTCTGAAATCAAAGACAGTGATCTGGCGGCCTTGACATGTGACCGCTTGAGCATGAGCTGCATTCGCGGAGATCATTAGACAAACGCATGACAACAACAAAAATGGTCGCGCTGCGAATGACGTAAATCGGCCAAGATACACATTACCTACAAACCGCGAGCAGTTCACAAATATTTGAAACATAATTCTATCACGCTGATACCCACAAACCGAAATGTAAAACGGCTCGGCCGGCCAATTATTTAGCTAAAATTTTGTGATTGCACGTGACCACAAATTCGCAATGTCATCGCGCTTAGCTTGTAATCCATCTCCATTTCAAATGTGGATGAAACTGATTATCAACATTTTGGAAAGGTGATCAAAAAGCCTGTTCCACTATCGAGTTTTAACTGGGAGAGTGACCCAGATAGCTGCGACAACAACGCCTTCACGATCTTCATGCCGAACCCGTTTGAGGCAGTCGCCTCAAACCCAGCGGGAAGGCCCTTGCCATTATCGCGTACCGCAATGTTCACATCATCATCATTTAATGAAACTGCTACCGTAATGGTTTTCTCAGCTTCGTGATCGAAAGCGTACTTGATCGAGTTCGTCAACAGTTCCCCGATTATTAACGCAATCGGCACGGCTCGGTCCATGTCAAGTTCGACTTCAGCAAGTTCTGAAAACTGCAGGTTAACAGTGCCTGCAGCAGAAAACGCCTTCAACGTAGCTATCGTGAAATCCTGAATATAGCTTCCAAGCATAACACTGCTATGTCCACCTTCAGAATACAGGCGGTTATGAAGTCCGGCCACGATGTTGACACGCGAACAAGCTTCTTTAAGGCTTTGCTTAAGTTCCGGAGAATCGCTGGACTGCAATTGTAGTGTCAGTAACGAGGTCACGATTTGGAGGCTGTTTTTGACGCGGTGGTTTACCTCGTAGAGTAACGCTTCTTTGATTTTCACCGCTTCTGCCAGCGCCACCTCGGATGCATGCCGTGCGGTGTCATCGCGTATCGTAAGCACCGCACCGATTTTCTGCCCGCTATCCGAGTAAACCGGTTGCGCATTGCCTAGCGCAAGTACCTCGCTTCCGTCTGGTCTTCGTATCAACCACCTTGCGCCAATCACGGTTTCATCATTCAAAACAGCGCGTGTGAGCGGCAACGTTTCGGCAGGATGAGGCTCTCCGCCAATTGTAAACAGACGATAGGTTTCGGCATATTTCTCAGGCTCGACATCAAGCTTCATAACTCCGTGCAGATCATTGGCTGCCTTGTTAACGAAAACAATACGTCCGCTGGCATTGGTAATAATTACACCCTCTGCAAGCTGCGCCACCACCGCTTGCCTGTAAGACGTCAAATTCTGCATTGTATCGTTAATAGACCTAAGCTTTGCTTCTGCCTCCACTTGTGCAGTGATATCGGTATGGATTCCAACCCACCGGATAACTTGTCCGCTCCGATCCTTTGCAGGCTCCACCTTTGTTAAAAATGACCGAAAAATACCATCAGAGCCTTTAAGGCGCATCGTCGCTTCAAATGGCTTCCCGGCAGCAAAGGACAATTCCCACATTGCAAGTGTGGATGGCAGCTCGTCCTTGTCGTGTACGGATTTCCAGCCGCCGCTTGCCATGTCCAAAGGCGTTGAGCCGCAGTATTCGTGCCATTTATCATTAAACCAAAAAACTGCACCGTTGGCGCTTGCTATCCAGCAAGGGATTGGAAGATTATGAGCAAGTATTTGAAGCTCATCAATTGCGATGTCCAAGAAATACCCCCCCTGCATTTGATGCGGATTCGCCGATGAATGTAAGTGTTCTATTCTCAAATAGTAAGGCAATTAAATCTGCTTGACCTATGGTGCGACTAAAATCCTTTATTGTTGTCGTATCCTGAAGGGCAGCTTGAAGTCCAAAAATGTAGATGGCTGGCGGCCACGATAACTGGCCCGGCTAAGGCGCCTTTCGCTAACGAAGCGGTCGTTAAGTTAGCTAGCTGGGTGTCAAGAAGCCGGTCATTCGTGCAACTTGTTTTTCCCACCGTCTACGATTGCTTTTGTGGACCAGTTCGAGCATTGCCAATGTCGGCCCGACGAGTTCGCCTTTGCCCTCCAGCTCAAATCTGGTAGGCGCCCCAATTCCGGCGGCTTCATCCACAAAGAATGGTTCGTTACATTGAGCAAACTTCCCGCGAATTTGTGGACAATCTCGTACGTTAGCCGGGCTACATCGCCCGATAATATGACTGAAGCAAATCTATCTGCTTTGTGCCGCTCAGCACAAAAGTATAATGAAAAAGCTCAAATCACCGGAATACTGACATTTCATAACGGTGCCTTTGCACAGATACTCGAGGGGCCGGAACCGGCATTACGAGATTTGCTCAGGCGTATCACCGAAGATACTCGTCACTATAATCTGAGAGTGTCAGCGGACGGCCCGATCAATCAAAGATGCTACGCGTACTGGTCAATGGAGTATCTAGTTCCTAGTATTTTCGTTCACAAACAGATTGAAGGCTTTCTGCAACAAGCGAAGGCGGCACGAGGGATATTGCACGAAGTTGTGCACTAATTCGTCGCACACTGCGTAGGGGTAAGACAGCGGTTAAGGCGACCGACTACGCTAACATTTCGGCCGTTCACTGCTCCGAACTTAGTCATCGAAAGTGGCCGTTCGTTCAGCAGGGTTGAGGAACCCATAAACGAAAGGTTTCAGAGCCGTCCGCCACCAGCCTGTTCGGCTGCAGTGTTGTGGCATGCGGACCGACCGCTTCTGGGCCATATCTACGATAAACAGTCGTTCCGTGGTTTATATCCTGGGTCAACGAGAGAGGAGCACGGGCATCTGCTTCATGATTGACTGAATATCAATTAATTAAAAGTAAGAGAAATGTGATGAGGGATGTTAAAAAGGAACATTGCGAATTGCTGATACGCATGGAACAGATTTTTATTGAACTCGACAGCTAGAGTTGGGTACTGTGGAAGTTCTTGCCATGCTGGGACTGGAAGCGATTATTGCAGGTGGTTAAAAACACTGGGCGGCATAAACACGAACTAGTTGTTGCTTACTTTAGGCCGCTCTGTCGTACTTGGAAGGCTCAACAACCGTACGTCTGACACCAACGGCATGTCCTAAGTGCCACCGTTGAATTAGATTATCACGCCTGTGGGAAACCTAATAATGGGTCCTGCGCCTAAATTGCATTGAGAGCGAGTAGAGTAGTTCTTATTGTGGTTTGCCCTTGCAGGGTCAATTGCAGCCAACCGTTAGGTTGATCTGGCGCATGCAGATGGATTGTGTATCCGTTATCTTCAAGTATTTTAATATAACGAAGCACGGTTGTCTCTGGAAATGAAATTTGTTGGGAAAGATCTGTAACCGTAGTTTTTTGTTCCGCTTTAGTGGCCACAAATAGTCGGAGCAAAATTTTCCAAACTGGCTCACCCAGTTCTGACAAATCATTCCCCAAATTTTGTTTTTTTATTTGATGAAATCGTTCAATTTTTTTGACAAGAGCTATTAATTCAGAATTCAGGTCATTTTGATTTATATGTTTTGATATCAATGATGTATCATGTTCTGCACCAGCACCATATTCCTGAAGGTGTTCGATCATGTCCAGTGGATTTATTTCTGACATATCGATAAATCAATCTGATACTAATAACGCGAGCTAGGTAAATCAATTCTAAGAATAAATACGATGGAAAGATCCTCTATTCTTCACCTAGGCAAAAAACCGACAGGTTCCAGATTGCTAACGAACTGGTTAGACCTGTCAAATCGCGACCCGAAGGAAACTTCGAGACCCTATAATTGCTAAGACCCAATTATTCCTTCGTCTAATTTAATTGCATTATATCGTCTATTTGCTTAATTTATATCTAGAACGAACTGCCGTCAGCAGGCGAACGCGAACATGGAAAATAAGAAAAACCTGCGAGCATTCAACCTTAACACACTTCCTGTTCTAAGGGAGATACTCCGGCACGGTAGTGTAAGCAAAGCTGCAACGGCGCTGGGTGTTTCACAGCCAGCTTTGAGCGCTGCATTGAAGCAACTCCGTTATCATTTTGATGACCGGCTAGTTGTTCGGTCTGCGGGCTTGATAAAACTTACCCCCAAGGCTGAAAGCTTATTATCCCCTCTTGAAGATGCACTTGCTGCCATCCACGACGTAATAACACCCAGCACAGGACGTTCCAAGAGACAGAAAACAGTGTTAAAAATTGCTGCTAATGATCATATAATGTTATTATTTAGTGGGCCTCTTAGTCAGTTAATATTGCAAGAGAATATTTTTTTATTACCACAATTTCTCAGCGCAGGCGGGCATTCTGCAAGGCATCTCGTCACGGGGGAAATTGAATACGTAATTGCACCTAAGTTCGTCATACTTAGTAGTGGTGTCCACGTCAGTGATTTGAAGCTTATTAATACCGAACATCTGTTTTCCGAACCTATGGTTGGGATCGGACACCAAGATGATCTCGAATTGCTGAAGACTTTTACAGTTGAGGAATATCTTAGCCATCCCCATGTCAGCTTTGAAATCGACACCGAGCAAAATATCTCGATGGAACAAGCATATCTATCCGCTAATAGCTTGGTACAGAACGATATCGTTCGTTTCTCTTGTTATACTGCATTGCTCTCCGCGGTGACGCAGACGCGCAGTATTGCCCTTGTACCAGTCAGCCTTGCAAAGACATTCAAAGCACTATTTGACATCGCGATTTTTGAGCCGCCGATCGCGTTCCCGCCAATTGAATGGACGATGATTTGGCATCGCCGGAATGACAATATTGAACAGCATATCCAATTTAGGAAGATTATGCAGAGTTGCGTGCAACATATGACATAGCCGTGAAGTCTGTGCTTATGCTGTCGATTCACCCTAGTAAAGTACGGTGCCTTTGAGGCGCAACCTGTGCAGCTTGCAAGTAGATCGGTGTTTGATCGATGACACTCCCGGAATGAATGTCTTGTTTCAGAGGACCTGGCAACAAATGGGACCACTGCCATGTTGTCGTGTCCGGAAAGGCCGGTCGTATTCGAGTGCGCGCGAAAGCGCGCGTTCAAGACAAAGCGCTGCACTGAAACAGGCTATGTTGTCCTTCCGCGTCGTGTTATCATATCGGTATGATTAAGTCTGCTTGCATTGCCGCAACGCTCGTCTTCGGTCTGGTCACGCCTCTGGCTGCACAAGACTCTGTTCCTACTTACGATTTTCGGGAGCGTATCCGCGTTCTGGCATTCGACCCAGACCGCTTCTTTCCAGATCGCTTCGGACCCGCAATGTCAATCCGTTACCTTGGGGACGATTACGGTTATCCAGTCTACACGATAGCAGTCCGCAAAGGCTGCACGCGCGATGACCAAGGCGAGGCACGCCTAACATGCGGCGAACGACTGATAGCCCGGATGGTCCGCTCACCCTTTCAAGGCACACCGCCGAGACCCAGGGCACGCGGACAGCGATTGTTCGGTGCGATTGCACAATATGAGCCACAAAACGATGAAGCGCTGATCCAATTACTCGACAACGCGGAACTGGAGTGGCTCGAAGCCGACGTTCGCCAGTGCTCTGCGGGCATGGCGCATCTAGCCACGGTTCGAGACCTGCGATTTTCTTCGATTATCGATCAGACGGGGCCGATCGAAATTGTGTTGCACGCAGACAAGGTCTCATTCGAGATTAGCGACTTTTTGGTGCAATCTCGCTACGAAGGCTGGTTGAAGCCAGGTAGTCCAGGCGCATGGGCGAACGACTTTGCAGCGAGCCTAGAGGCGTGCTGGAAACCCTCTGCGGCAGTCGTGCCTTGGCGGGAAGCGAAGGATTAGGCAGCCAAAAGCTTAAAACTGTTCGATTGTCCTCGTCTTAAATCCTCGGGTGCTTTTCGCTAACAAAGCCGCCGTTCGCTGCTCCGAATTAAATCGTCAAAACCGGTCGTTCGTTGAGAAGGGTTTGACGAACCTTTGAATGCCGGTTTCAGGGCTGTCCAATCCCAGCCTGTTTTGCTGGAATGTTGCGGAAAGTGGACAGGCAGGTTGCGTTAAGAATGGCCCATAAGCGAGCCAACTGGCTACGGATTTAGGAAGCCAGAAAGCGCGCCAAGGATGATACATCGATTGCGCAATGGCCTCCATAAAGGGGATGCCATTCAACAGAAACGCCACGCTGTACGGCTTTATCTGCAAGCATTTGCGAGCCTTCGAAATTGCCATATGCGTCATATAAACCGTTTGAAAGGTACAGTGCAGGATATCGCGCATTTGCGCTCTTCATTAGCTCAAGCGGCGAGATGCGCTTCCACTCCCGTTCATTGGCAATATGGTTTTTGGCCATCAGCCAAATTCCAAAACCGATTTTCGGATCGCCACCCGTTCGCCTTAACGTGGCTTTTATCGTCGAAAGAGAGGAAAATGGTGACGTGGCGTAGACGCCCGGACAGAGTGACGCAATTTTCGCGAAGCGCTGCGGATAGGTAAGACCGGCGATGAGAACATTGAGGCCACCCATTGACTCGCCCAACAGCATCCTTCGCTTTGGAGCACCGGTTTTCTTGTCAAGCTCGGGCAGCTTGGCCATGAAATCCTCCAGCAACCCGCTATCCTGTTTGTTACCCTTTGGAACCAACAACCAAGTCGGTCCGTAAGAGACAACCACAACGGTGGGTGGCAGGACTTTTGTCTGTTGCCAGCTAGCTTGCACCATTGAGGTCCAATAGGTGTCGTCATTCCAAATTTGCTCATCGAGATTGCGGCCATGAAGATGGTAGACAACGTCTTCATTCGTGCCTGATTTCGCGCGATAAATGCAGTATTTCAATTGTGCAGAAATATGGCAGATCTTGCCCGCCGGAATGAAAGATGTCTTTTGATTGCCTTGCCGGGCAGTAAGCTGCGTCCAAGCAAAATAGCATGCAACGATTAATAGGGTGAGAATAAGCCATTTTCGATACGATTTTTGAAAAATTGGCCTACTCATTCTTTTCCCATGTCTGATAAATTTTCTACTTAGCGATGGTGGATTTTAAGGCATCACAGACCTGAAAACAACGACCAAAAGATTTTGGGACCCGGGCAGTCTTCTTTTGATTAGCTTATGCCAAACAGACATTCATCGCATTTCGCCGTACGACGCTGATGGGTTTGCAGTCATAAATGTACACAGGGCAAGCCCTGCAAACAATATACCGCCCGCAATAACCTGCGGTCCGGGAAGCACCGACCATGC
The DNA here is from genome assembly GCA_031426075.1 of Sphingomonadaceae bacterium. Classification (GTDB taxonomy): domain Bacteria; phylum Pseudomonadota; class Alphaproteobacteria; order Sphingomonadales; family Sphingomonadaceae; genus Sphingorhabdus_B. The sequence continues at coordinate 2,616 of JANPKN010000222.1, read as the reverse complement.
AGCCACAAAGAATCCTGTCATCATCGCATTTATCACCGCCATGATTGATCGACTGGTTTTATCCGCAGCATTGATCGCAGCTATGTTCGACATTGCACCGATGACAATAGCGAAGCCAGTTCCAACGAACCACAAAGTGTCTGCAGTCCATTTGGGGTAGAGCAACGCGGTCAATACGAGATGCGCCAGTCCAAGCAGGCTAGCAACGATTGCCAAAAAGAAGATAGCCTTACGCTGTGTCATCCTATCGACCTTTCCCGCCGCACAACCCAGTGCGGAACCCCAATCGCAATCAGCATCCCCACCAAAAGAATGACCACATATTCAATGGCTATTGCCTTGTAGAAATGAGCGTATGGCGATTGAGGAAGCAGGTAATCGACACCAATAGCGAATAACCCGGACAATAAGGCAACGGGAGCAGCGAGAATGAAAGTCGCGTGTAGTCCTTTCACTGCCGTGAAAAATGCAGCCAAAGCAATTGCAACAGCTGCAACATATGCGAGTGTTGATGGGATGCTCGCACTCGAGGCTGAGAGCTGTCCCGCCAATCTGACATGAAGAGCGCTCCATGCAACAGCACCAAGTACCAGCGTCCATCGGGCCGCGTTTAGTAAAGTGCTACTTGCGGTTGCGCGCGCAAGCACCATCGCCCAGAGGCAGCCTAGTGCGAATGGCAGCGCTTTGTCCGATGAAATATTAAGCGCCTCTGCCTGCATCGCTCGAGACCATTCCCGTCGCTCGGCAGGCGATACGAACACGGCTAGTCGAAGAGCAGCCTGTGCAATGCGGTTCACGCTATTCATGATGCTAAAGCTCCTTCCGCACCGGCCAAGGTAGCAATCCTCGAGGATCGTACTTCTTCAGCTAACGCGATTCCATTTCGAGTTAAACGATATGCATGCCGTGCTGGACGTCCGGCTTGTACAGACGGATGCCACTCTGCTTCCAGCAATCCTTGATCGTGAAGGCGCATGAGCAACGGATAAAGTGTGCCGGACTTAAGCCCAGTTTCCTTGATCAGATCATATCCGTAACGCCAGGCTTGCGGCCGTTCGAAGAGTGCTAACAAGACCGTCTTGGTCTGTTGCGAGGTGTTTGTGCGTCTTACCATGCAGCATTTCTACATATGTAGAGTTTCTAAGGCAAGCATTTTAATTTTCGGGTGCATCGGATTAATTCGTTGCTGAGTAAGGGGCCCCGTCGAGTGGCGAACGGCAGGTTTTTTTCGTTCATATGTCCGACTGGACACTGTTCCTTACAACGTCCTGAAACCGCTTTATCAACGGGTTACTCACGTCCCTTCTGTTTGCAATGACCAAGCGCGCGCGGTCGTCCGTCCCTTTGATAGCTCGACAAATTATTGCAGGGGAACATATTGATTGGGCAGACTTCGGCGCAATGGTTATACCGAAACCACTTTCAACCAACCCCATGATGGATAGCCATGCGCTAGCCTCTTGACTGATTTGCGGCGAGAAGCCTGCTCGAATACACATGCCAATGATGGTGTCATGTAAACCCGGGGAGGCAGCACGGGGGAACAGGACAAATGGATTTCCAGCGAGATCGGCAAGACACACAGTCGCGCAACTGGCAAGCGGGTGATTTGCAGGCATTACTGCAATGAATGGTTCTTCATGAATGAGCACGACGTCTAAATCGGGAGCCTCGAACGGGTATCTCACGATCGCAATGTCAATTTCGCATCGTCTTATCGCTGCGCTCACATCTATACCATCGCGGTCGTCGAGTTCGAGAGTGACGCCGGGTACCTCCTCGCGAAATCGCCGGACAATTTTTGACAGACGACCGACAGCCGAGGAAGCTGCAAATCCCAGCCTCAGCGTCCCTGCGTCACCATTGGCGGTCCTACGTACGTGGTCAACCAGTCTGTCCCGACGCTCAATGAGGTCTATGGCTCTGGTTCGCAGGTCCATCCCGGCGCTGGTCAACGCCACATTTCGGCTATTGCGCGTCAAGAGTTTAAGCCCAAGTTCGTCCTCAAGCGCTCGGATCTGCTGACTGAAAGGCGGCTGGGCTATGCCAACTCTCGCCGCAGCACGACCGAAGTGTAATTCGTCCGCTACGGCTACGAAGAGCTGAAGTTTGCGGATATCAATCATGACAAATTTTGTCTCAATAACAGATGAATAATATATTGGTTATAAACATAGAGGCTCTGTAATAGCCAGATATTATGCGAACTCTCACCCCAATAATTGTCCTCTTATCGCTATGGACTCCAGGTCTCGCCGCTAAGGAAACTTCTGACAAGACTTCCATTAGCCGTTCAATACCAGCCGAGCAGGTCGCCAATTGGCCAAATTTGATAAACGACAGCCTTGTGATGCCGCGTTGGCTGTCCCGAGGCGAGCAACTTATTTTTTGGGACGCGATTGGCCAAGATCGTGGAACTTGGGTAGCCGTCAACGCTGAGACGGGAAAAAAATCCCCCTTAATTGATCCCAAAGCTCTGAAGGACCAATTGTCCGCTATTACCGGCTCGATTGTATCTTTGCCGGCCCAGATGCCGTTCGAAGTGACCGCTGATGATGAAAATCTGCTATTTCAACTGCGCGGGTACAGCTATCGGCTCAACCTCGCATCGGTGAT
>JANPKN010000221.1:0-7649 GCA_031426075.1 Sphingomonadaceae bacterium | reverse complement strand
ACTTTGGCAACATTGGCGTCTTCGGCTTCAAAAAAGCCCCAATTGCCAACGCCCGGCCCCATGCCTTGTTCAGGTGGCTGGGCCAAGGCGAGATGGTCCAAATGCGCGGAGATGCGACCCACAACGCGTCCATCGCGCTCGGCCAAAAACAGTTGAGCTTCGCCATGTTCAAACCACGGATTTTTGCCGGGCGTGATCGTCGCCATGACATCGCTCTTAAGCGGCGGCACCCAATTGGGGTCGCCGGCATATAGGCGGAAGGGCAGGTCAACAAAGGCTTGCTTGTCAGCCTGCGTTGCAACCGGGCGAATGGTGATGTTTGTCATGTGCTATCCCTGAAACTCTATGCTTTGGGCGCCGGACCCCAAACGCAGGCGCTTGCCGAATTTTCCTAACGCGGCCTTATCTTCATCGGCCAATCCATATCGCAACCCAAGCCACAATAAAGGCCAGAAAAGCAACAGCAAACCAATCGCCCGCACTGGCGCACCAAAGGGTGCCAACGCTTCGCCCAAAAGCCACAGAGCGGCAAAAACGCCGATACTCGTAGCTGCCGCCCGCCAAAACCCGGCGCCAAAGGGGCTTAATTTGTCACTGATCCGAAGTTCCATGACCGCTGCCCAAGCCGTCACCACGACTGCTACTGACACCGAAATCGCCATGCCAAACGCGCCATAAGCTGGCACCAGCCAAAGCGCGAGCGCCAGCCATATGAAAAGCCCGATCACGCTATTGAGCAGGGGCAAGGCGCGATGGCCGACCATCTCCACAATTGGGGTGGCTGGCCCGATAACCGCCTCCCCAGCCCGCGCCGCGAGCAGAATCACCAATACCGGAAGTGCAGCCGAAGCGCCGGGCGCAAATGCGCTAAGGATATCCGACGCGACGAGAATGAGGAGGCCCGCCAGCGGCACTGCCAGCAACAGCGACATACGCGTTGAAAAACGGTACATGGGCAACATCGCATTGCGGTCAACAGCGGCCTGCGCCGAAGCAAGCGGCGACAAAACATACAGGAATGACTGGCGTACGATCAGCGGTAGCGACGCAATTTTGCGGGCAATGCCATATAATGCTGCAGCCGTGGCCCCTGCTGCGCCCGGCACCATGAGGTTCAGCAGAATTGGCGGTAAATCATTATATGCCCGTCGCGCAATCGCAGGCGGCAACATCGCTGCGCCGCTACCAAGCACAGCCTTGCGCAACACACGCGGCATGGGCGCGCGCAGCATCAGGCGCAGGTCATAATACCGACCAAGCAATTGCGCCGACAATATTGCTGTCAAAGCGAGCGACAGCATATGGCCGAGCAATAAGCCCATGAGGTCAAAGCCGAAGGCAAAAAATCCCGCCGCGAATACCAGGCGCGCCAATTGCTCCCAGAATATCCGCAACCGGATTTCAGGGCCAAAGGCACGTTTGGCGCGCGCCGCCGCAGTGGCAATTTCGACGAAAATCCACAGGGGTAAGCTCCAGGCGAAAATCGCAATCGCGGCAGGCAATCTGCTCGCTTGTTCAGGCGCACTCGCAACATAACTGGCGAGCCATTCTGCCGACAAGGTCATCGCCAAGGCGGCGACTATGCCCAACCCCGTTCCGGTGAGCAGCGCAAATTTCACTGCGCCATGTTGGCGTTCGTCGGACGATTCAGATGGCACAATGCGCTGAAGCGCTTGCCCCATCGCCAAGTCCAGAATGTTCGCCAAAATGTTGATGGCCGCCCAAAGTACGACGTAGACGCCGTAGCCCGTAATGCCGAACATCCATGTATAGGCAGGCTGCGCGACAACTTCGATGAGCGCGCCGAGGCGGGACAATGCGGCCAGGCCAGCGCCTTTGGCGACCTCTTGATTGCTGACGGCGGGCGCTGGTGGGACCAGCGCGTCCTCCAACGGACCACTCACCGCCTGCGCCTCATTCTTCAGTGCGGACTAAAACCGTCTCGCCTATCAGGAAGAATAACAGGAACGGCCCCCACGCAGCAATCCATGGCGGATATGCGCCGAGATTGCCCATCGCCAAGGCAAAGTTATCGGCCACAAAATAGGTAAAGCCCAGGGCCATGCCGATAACCGCACGCAAAAAGAGTGCACCCGAGCGGGCAAGGCCAAAGGCGGCTACTGCCCCAAGCAAGGGCATCAGCAATGTCGATAATGGCCCGGACAGCTTGTGCCACAATATCCCTTCAAGATTGTCGGTGCGGCGTCCAGCGGCCTTCAGATCATAAATGGCACGCATGAGGGGAAGGAAGGCAAGGCTGTCGCCGTCGACTTTGACCAAATTGAACCTGTCTGGCGTAATACCCTTGCCGATGACGATGCTGTCGTTTTTTGTTTCCGTCGTGGTCGCGACATTGAAAGAGGTTGCGGCTTCAAGTTGCCAGGCATCGCCGGTGTAGCGGGCGCGGGTGGCCGTGATGACTTGCCGCAGTCCGCCATTGGCGCGCAAATAGATGCGGACGTCTTCAAGAACCGTGGCGTCCCCGGATCCAAGGACATTACCCGCGTTGATTAGGTCATCGCCCTCGCGCACCCATACATTGTTTCGTGCGTTACTATCTGGCGCCACTGCACCATATTCCGCCGTCTGCCACACCTTCAACCGCGCAGTATTCGGCGCGACGACAACATCGTTGAAGACAAAGGAAATCAGCGCAACACCAAGGCTGGCGACGAACATGGGCGCCAAGATTTGATGCGCGGACAGTCCAGCAGCCTTCATTGCCACGACTTCGCTGTGCTGGCTTAACCCGGCAAATGTGATCAGCGTCCCAAGCAAAACGGAAAAAGGCAGGAAACGCGCGATGATCTGCGGCGCGCGCATGGAAACATAGTGCAGCACGTCGCCTTGGTCATTGCCCGGAACCGACAGGATTTTGCCGCTCTCACCCAAAAGATCCAGCGTCATCAATATTAATACGAGCATCATCAGCACCGCAAAACTGCGAACAACGAACAGCTTGGCCATATATATGGTGATGTTGCGCGAGGGGAAGAAATGCATCGCCTATGACTCCGCCGTTGGTGCGGGCATCCCGATTTTCGCCAGTCGCGATTTTCGCCCGAACCGGAATATACGCTTGGTCCATTTACCAGCTTTCGCGGCAAACACCTCAAGTGCGCCAATAGGCTGCCCGCCGGGCACATGCGCGATGACATGATACATCCACAGGATTAACCCTGCGAAAAGCAGGAATGGCGCCCATAAAGCGATAAACGGGTCAACTATGCCCATCCCGCCAACGCTCTCGGCATATTCGTTGATCTTATGATAGGTCACCACCATCACGATCGACAAAAACACCCCAAGCGCTGAGGTCGACCGCTTCGGAGGGATCGCCAGTGCAAGCGCAAGAAATGGAAGCAACAGCATCATCGCGACCTCTACCAAACGGAAGTGGAAATTGGCCCAGGCGCGGTTGCGCTCAAGCGCAGGTTTTTGCGCATCGCCGCCAATTTGCGTGAGTTCTGTAATCAGATATTCGCGATCCTTGCCGCCGCGAGTGCGAAAATTTTCGATTTGCGGCAACGGAATGGGCACGTCATGACTGGTAAAGCTCAACACGCGTGGCGATTTGTAATTTGGGGCATCATGCACAAGCGTGCCTTTTTCAAGGCGAAGCAGGATGGTGTCGGGGTCATCGGTGCGCAAGAACTGCCCCTGTTCCGCCGTCACCGCAATGGTCTGGCCACTGTTGCTTTGCGCAAACACAAACATGCCCGACAGTTCATTGCCGTTGTTGCGGCTCTCATCAATGCGAACAGTCAGATTTTTGCCGACATTGTTAAATTCCCCAACGCGTACCTTCGCACCAAAGGCACCCGAACGAAGTTCAAAGCGTAGTTCTTCGTAAAGATACCGCGCACTTGGCTGAATGAAGCCAACGATGGCAAAGTTGACGATTGCAAGGGTTATCGCGAGCATGAAAGGCACGCGCAACAGCCGAAAATAGCTCATTCCGACTGCGCGAAAAATATCGAGTTCCGACGATGTTGCCAAGCGGCGGAAGGCCAACAGGATGCCAAGCAGCAAGCCAATGGGAATGCCAAGCGAGAGATATTCGGGCATAAGATTGGCAAGCATGCGCCACACGACACTTACGGGGCCGCCCTCTGCTGCGACAAAGTCGAACAGGTTCAGCATTTTCTCCAGTAATAACAATGATGCGGCAATTGCCAGCGTGGCAAGCAGCGGCAACATCACAAGCCGGAAGATGTAGCGGTCAGTGGCAGTTAGAAATTTCAACTTATGGTCGCCCTGTCACCCTAATTTGGCCGCAAACTGACCCGATAGACGCTTACAGGTTCAGGGGCAATATCGATGGTATGCCGAAAAGTGCGCATATCAGACATAAAGTTCCAGGAGTATTGAAATGAAGAAATGTGTCGCCCTTGTGGCTATGGTTGGTTTGATGCTCGTTTCGGGCACGGCTGTCGCGAATCAAGAGCTAAGTAACGATCTGTCGCGGTGCACGTCGGGCAATGGGCCAGCTGTGCTTGTTAACGTCCGCGGCGTGAAGGAATCGAGCGGCAAAGTCCGCGTTCAGTCCTACCCCGCAAGCCCCGGTGCATGGTTGGCAAAGGGCCGTTGGCTCCACCGCGTTGAAAGCCGCGCAAATGCTGGCAGCATGAATATTTGCATTCCGGTCCCGTCCGAAGGCAAATACGGCATCGCCGTGCGGCATGACCGCAACGCCAATGGCAAAACCGACATTAGCCAAGATGGCGGAGGGTTTTCGAACAACCCAAGCATCAGCATATTAAATTTGGGCAAGCCGTCGGTTAACAAGGTCGCTTTTGAAGCTGGCCCCGGTGTCACGCGGATTACCATCAACCTGAAATATATGTGAGGGCGATTATTTGGCTTTAGTGGCGCTCCTTTCGAACCCGAATTCAACTGGCAACAGGTCGTTGTTACCAGCGGTTCGAACCTATTGCGCCAAAAATCCGGATATATTCCATTATGAGGTCGAAGAGATCGGCCAGATTGCCAAAGCGTTGGAGATGATCGCCCGCGTGAAACCCAAGGTTCTTGTGATCAATGGCGGCGACGGCACAGTGCAATCCGCGCTGACCGAATTGTATCATGGCGGCCATTTTGAAGGCACACCGCCGCCCGTGGCCGTTTTGCCCAATGGCAAGACGAACTTGATCGCCTTGGACTTGGGCGCAGAGGGCGATCCTTTGGAAGCGCTGGCTCGGATCATCCAAGTGGCGAAAGGCGACATGACGAAGCATATCGTCGTCCGCGAATTGATTGCACTCAGCGATGGTAGCGAAGGCGCGCGGCCCGTGCTTGGGATGTTCCTGGGCGGCGCCGGTCTTGCAGAAACGATTTTATATTGCCGGCACAAAATCTACCCATTGGGACTACCCAATGGGCTAAGCCATTTTCTCACAGCGATTGCCGTCATGTTTTCGGCATTCATTCAAGTTAAGGCGAGTTTCCTGCCAGAACGGTCCAAACCCGTCAGTATCTCGTTCATCCGAAATGGGGAACTGCATGGCACATTCTCCGTGCTGATTGTCACGACATTGGAAAAGCTTTTGCTTGGCGGTCAGGCTGGCAACAGCAAACAACGCGGCTTGATGAAGTTTCTGGCGGTTGACCAAAAACCCATGGCCATGCTGAAAATGATTACTGCGTCGCTTCGTGGCAAATTGGGTCAGACCGCCATGACGGGTGTACATTTCCAGCAGGGCGACGTCATTCGTATCGACAGCGAGCAAAGCAGCGTTGTCCTCGACGGCGAAGTGTTTGAGGCACATCACGGCAGCCCCATCGTGCTGCGGTCGACGCCGCCCGTGCCCTTCCTCAAACTCGCGGCTTAACAACCACCCTTAAAGGCGGCTAAAGCCCCCGATATGCTCTCGCTAACGAAACTTGTGGCCGAAGAATTGGCAGTGCCGGTGCAGGCGGGTGTGGGCGATTTCGCTGCCCATATCGCCGCGCAATATGGCAAGGCTGCACGCGCAGTGTTGTTCTATGGCTCATGCTTACGATCCGAGCAATTGCAGAGCGAGATGCTTGATTTCTACCTGATCGTTTCGGATTATGAAGCGGCCTATGGCAAAAACTGGCTTGCGAAATGGAACCGGCGGTTGCCGCCCAATGTCTTTCCGTTTCAGCATGGGGATCTGATCGCCAAAGTTGCGGTGTTGAGCGAGGAGGACTTTCACGATCTCAATCGGCCTGCCGCATCCGCTGTGTCGGTATGGGCTCGGTTTGCGCAACCTTCACGCTTGGTCTGGTGCGCGGATGAAACCGCGCGCCAAGCGGTAGTTTTGGCGATATCGGGCGCTGCACCGACATTGCTGAACGCAGCTTTGGCATTTGTTGAACGCGAGGTGGATGTGCTCGACCTGTGGCAATCCGGCTTTCAGATGACCTATAGCGCGGAGCTGCGCGCCGAGCGGAAGGACAGGCCATCTTCGGTCATCGCGTTTGATCCCGATCGTTATGCACGCTTCGGTGCAGCCGCGCTTTATCATACGAATATCGCCAACGAACACCGTAGCGGCAAAGTTGTGCTGCGACCGGACTTGGACGGAAGGATAGTTCAAGAGAAGAACCGATGGCCCGGACTGCGCCGCCGTGGAAAGCTGCTGACCATTGCCAGACTGGCAAAGGCAGCGTTCACTTATGCAGGCGGGATTGATTATCTGGCGTGGAAGATCAACCGCCATGCCGGGACGAAAATCGTCATTCGGCCATGGCAGCGCAAATGGCCGTTGGTTGCGGCCTTGTTTCTTGTGCCAAAGCTGTTTGCAAAGGGCGCTGTGCGTTAAAGGCTCAAGCGGTCGCGCGACGCCAACAGCACAGCCGCGAAAACCCCGGCATAGCCCGCGGGCAACCAAAGGCTGTTTAGCCCGAATATGCCGAACATCAGCGCACCGATTGCGGCGCCGCTTACAAGACCAAGCCACAGCAAAAGATAAGGCACCCACTCCATCCGCGCGCCGCCGCTAATAAGTGTCGCGAGCCCCTGCCCTATCTTGACGAGCGCGCCTGTCATATAGGTCAGCCCAAACGACACCGACCCTTCGCGTTCAAAAAGCGTGTTTTCAAGCCCCATGCAAAATGCGGCAAAGCATAAGCCGAGGAGGAGATATCCAAAGCTTGCGATCAAAGGCGCGACAAACAGCAAAAGCGAAATGATGATGAGGATGAATGCCTGCCGCCGCGCGTGCGCCAATATGTTCTTTCGTCCAATCAGCGACCCGGCAACGACGCCTGCGACGAAGCTCAACAGCAACAATGCCACCATGCCGACATAAGGCGCGCCTTCAACGACACCTACGCTTAGCCGCGTGGAGTTACCGCTCATAAAGGACAGGAAAAACCCGCCGCTGGCAAGAAAGCCGATGGCGTCGACCATACCCGCCATCGCCGCAAAACTGACGGCCAGTATGCGGGCGTTGCGGTCAAGCCTGTTCATGGCCTAACCGTCAGATGATCCCGACGGCTTTGCCCGCGCGTTCGAAGCGGTCGAGAATATCTGCAACCTGCTCGCTGCTATGTTCGGCGCACAATGAGCAGCGCAGCAAGGTCATGCCCGCTGGTGTTGCGGGTGGCCGCGCCAAGTTCACATACAGCCCGTTTTCAAGCAATGCCGCCCACATGGCCGCACCCTTTTCGAGATCGGGCAT
>JANPKN010000220.1:0-4535 GCA_031426075.1 Sphingomonadaceae bacterium | reverse complement strand
GCTTTTCATCCGCCTCCAATATCTCCAGCTTCCAGCCGCTGGCTTCATGCTTCAGCATCTGGCCCATGTCTGGCACTTGACCGGCGATAACGAACGCAAGGCCACCAAGCGTGTCCACGTCTTCGTCCACTTCAGCCAGCTTGGGATCGATGGCATCGGCAAGATCGTCCAATTCTGCGCGTGCGTCGGCTTCCCAAAGATCCGGGGCCATTTGCATGAACAATAATTCGGGTTCGTCGTCATGTTCGTCTTCAATTTCACCGACGATTTCTTCGACCAAGTCCTCGATCGTCACCAACCCCTCAGTCCCCGAATATTCATCAAGAACGATGGCGAGATGCGTCCGCGTACGGCGCATTTCGTCGAGAAGTGCAAGCACGCTCATATTTTGTGGAACAAAGCGGGGCTGCCGAATGAACGACTCAAGGCAAGTTGGGCGATCCTGACCCGAAGCCAGGACTGCAAACACGTCCTTGATGTGAATCATGCCGATCACGCTGTCTAACGTGTCGCGGTAGACGGGCAAGCGGCTGTGGCCATGTTCGGCAAAGGCGGCGATACAATCGGCAAAGCCCGCGCTTTCTTCGATGGCGATAATGTCACTGCGCGGCACCATGACGTCATCAACGCGATGCTCGCTAAAATGCAAAAGGTTACGCAGCATGGTGCGCTCGACCGCCGTCAAGTCGCCATCAACATCCGATTGTCCGTTGTCGTCGCTGTCTTCCTCATGCTCCGCAATGGCTTCTTCAAGCTGCTCGCGTAAGGTTGGCTCGTGATCGCGGCCAAAGAACATCGTCTTCAGCCGCTGCCATATTCGTCCGTCGTTGTCGTCGTCGGTTACGGTTTTCGAACCGTTAAAACTGTCACCCTCAGGCATGATGGAAGCGTACTGGCCTCTTATTAGTCGATCTAAATGCCATATGGATTGTGAAGCCCCATGGATGCAAGCGCTTTTACTTCCAATGCCTCCATGGATTCGGCCTCGTCATCCTCAATATGGTCATGGCCAAGCAAATGCAGCATGCCGTGAATGACCAAGTGAGTGGCATGATGGGCGACGGGGATATCCTTTTCCTCTGCCTCTGCGGCGCAGGTTTCATAGGCAAGGATGATGTCACCGAGCATAATTTCAGGCGAGTCATAAGTACCCGCTATCAGGGCGTCCAACTCGTTATCGTCGAGCATGGGAAAGGACAGTACATTCGTCGGCTTGTCCTTTTCGCGCCATTCGCGGTTGAGCGCATGGACTTCGGCATTGTCGGACAGCTTCACGCTTACGCTTACCGGAACAACCGGATCGGCAAGCTCGGGTATCGCGGCAAAGCGGACAGCCGCATCGACCGCCTTTTCAACTTCACTTTGCCCGAAACCGCTGCTGCCCCATTGAACCCCAATATCTAACTCAACGTCAATCATGCCCGCCCTCATAGGCATCGACAATCTTGCCGACGAGTGGGTGGCGAACCACGTCGCTGCTGTTGAAGCGGATGGTCTGGATGCCTGCAACACCTTCAAGGCGTTGGACAGCATCATTCAGCCCCGACATGCGCTCGCCGCCGGGAATATCCACCTGATGCGGGTCACCGCAAATAACCATGCTGTTCATGCCAAAACGGGTGAGAAACATCTTCATTTGCGCAGCCGTCGTGTTCTGCGCCTCGTCCAAAATGATGAATGCGTCGGCCAGCGTCCGGCCACGCATGAACGCAATTGGCGCGATCTCAATTTCGCCTGACGCAATGCGCCGCTCCACCTGTTCGGCAGGCAAGCAGTCATACAATGCGTCATAAATGGGGCGCAGATAGGGATCGACCTTTTCCTTCATATCGCCGGGCAGGAAGCCAAGCCGTTCACCAGCTTCGACCGCTGGACGCGACAGGATAAGGCGTTGCACCGCGCCGGTAATCAGCATGGCAACAGCCTGTGCGACCGCCAGATAGGTTTTGCCGGTGCCCGCCGGACCAAGTGCGAAAATGATCTCGTCGCGGGCCAATGCCTCCATATACGGGATTTGCGTCGCAGAGCGGGGGACAAGGGTTTTCTTGCGCGTCCGGATCATGATGCCGGGTGCGTCCGCGGCGTCTTTACGGACAATGCCTTCCAACGTCGGTTCTGCGGTCATCGCGATAATGGATTGCACAGCTTCGGAGTCCATTTCCTGTCCGCGCGAGATGCGCGAATAAATATCGTTGAGAACGTCGCGCGTCCGGCCAATGGCACCGGCCTCCCCTTCAATCTGGACTCGATTGCCGCGCGCGGAGATATAAACCCCCAGCCGGTTTTCAATTGTGACCAGGTTGCGGTCAAATTCGCCAAAAACCGCGTTAATTAGGTGCGGCTTGTCGAAGCTCATTTCCAGTCGGGACAAGTCACCGGCTTGCGCTTGGGCTTTTTTGGCCATTCAGGCGGCTGCTCTCATCGTTGGTTCACCTTTCAGGCTAAGCGGTCCAGAATCGGTAATCTGTACAGTAACGATATCGCCGATAGAAAGGTCCGGCGCAAGGACATGCACAGATTGAAGCCATGGCGATTTGCCGATCAACTGTCCGGCAAACTTTCCTGGCCTTTCAAGCAAGACGTCGGTCGTGCGTCCGACGGTATTAAGGTTGAACGCGGTTTGATCTGCGACGATCTGGGCCTGGAGCCGCTGAAGCCGTTCGTCCATCACTTGCAAGGGGATCTGGTCCGCCATGTCAGCGGCGGGTGTGCCGGGGCGTGGGCTATATTTGAACGAATAAGCTTGCGCGTGACCTACTTCGCGCACGAGGCGCATGGTGTCTTCGAAATCCGCATCGGTTTCGCCGGGGAAGCCCACAATGAAGTCACCGGAAAACGCAATGTCAGGCCGCACAGCGCGGACGCGGTCGAGAATACGCAGATAACTGTCACTGCTGTGGCTGCGGTTCATGGCCTTCAAGATACGGTCCGAGCCGGACTGCACGGGAAGATGTAGGAACGGCATTAATTTCTCGACATCACCATGCGCGGCGATCAACCCTTCGGTCATGTCGTTCGGATGGCTTGTCATATAACGGATACGGCGCAGGCCGGGTATCTCGTCGAGCGCACGGATAAGACCGTCCAGACCCTGCATTTGGCCCTTGTCGTCTTCGCCATCCCATGCGTTGACGTTTTGTCCAAGCAAGGTGATCTCTTTCGCCCCTGCATCCACAATGGCTTTTGCCTCATCAATCAATTCAGCCCAGCCGCGCGAGATTTCCGCGCCACGCGTATACGGCACAACGCAATAGGTGCAGAATTTGTCGCAGCCTTCCTGAACTGTCAGGAACGCCGAGGGCGCTTGCCTGCGGCGGGCAGGGAGCTTGCCGAACTTGTCGAGACCGGGCAGGTCAAGATCAACGACCCGTTCGCCGCGTCCGACTGCTGCCACCATGTCGGGCAAATTGTGATAGGCTTGCGGACCAACAACAATGTCGACTTCGGGCGCCCTGCGGCTGATTTCGCCGCCCTCAGCTTGGGCCACGCAGCCAGCAACCGCGATGACCGGACTGCTTCCATCCTTGCGGCGCAAGCGGCCAATTTCGGAATAGACCTTTTCGGCGGCTTTTTCGCGGATGTGACATGTGTTCAGGACGACGAGATCGGCATTGGCCTTCTCGTCTGCGGGCGTCATGCCCTGACTTTCGAACATTTCGGCCATCCGCTCGCCATCATAGACGTTCATCTGGCAACCGTAATTTTTGATCGAATAGGTTTTGGGGGAATCCATGCTCATAACGCGCGCCTATACATTGCGCGCTGCGTTGCCGCCACCCTCCATCGCAGCCCCAATGCGCGTCCGTACTTCCGCAGAAATCGCCTTGCGGTCGGGGTAATCAATTGGGTCAAATGGCTCCAAAAAATGTAAAGTGGCGGTAATCGGTTTCAGGTACGACAATAACCGCCAAAAGTTATTTGTGACCTTTTCATCCCCCACCCAAGCTACACGCGGGGTATGAAGCCCATAACTAAGGTAAACCGGCTGAACGAGCATTCCGTTTGGCGGAGGCACGAGCGCGGCAAATAGCGAAGGTTTGAACGGCAACAGGCCTGACCCATCATGCGTCGTGCCTTCGGGAAAGATCGTCACTGGCTGATCGCCCGTCATCGCGGCGCGCAGATCATCAACCTGATTACCGATGCTGGCCCGGTTTTCGCGGCTGACGAAGATGGTATTATTGATCTTGCACAGCCATCCAATCAGCGGCCAACCCTCAATACCGTCATTGGCGACAAAAGTGCAGCCGGTAACACCCGACATGACTGGAATATCAATCCAGCTATGATGGTTTGCGGCATAAAATACATTTGCGCGCACGCGCGAGCCGGTTGTTGCGGTGGCAATGCCGCTGGTCCAGCTGACAGACAAAAGGAACAAGCGCGGCCAAGGCGAGGGTTTGGACAGGAGCCGCCAAATATTGTGCAAAAGAACACTGAACGTCAGGCTTGAGGCCATGAGCAGCAAGCGCGCCACAAACAGGAACTGCCCCGCGACAAAGGCCGCCGGGTTGCGTCGTTCAATCCTTGCGGTC
>JANPKN010000219.1:0-14731 GCA_031426075.1 Sphingomonadaceae bacterium | reverse complement strand
GCAAACACCGCCCGGGTTTGGCACGACCTGGTTTGCGCATAATACAGGTCAGCAAAAGCCGCCATCGTTGGCGCATTTTGCATAACTGGCGCATTCCGGAAATGGCGGTCCATTGCGCCTGCACCCTTAAGCAGTTCCTCATACACCCCCCACCCTAGGCCAAGCGCGACTGGAAAGCCGATGGAGCACCACAAGGAATAGCGCCCGCCGACCGCCTCGTTAAAAGGTAATATCCGGCTCTCGTCGATGCCCCATTCAATGGCTTTGTCAGGATAAGCTGTTAGCGCCACAAATTGCGCATAGGGGTCAGCAACGCCGCCTTCTTGCATCCATTCCATCGCGCTAGTGGCGTTGAGCAGAGTTTCCGTGGTGGTAAAGGTTTTGGAGGCAACCGCGACGATGGTCTTGTGCGGGTCCATGTCCTTGACTGCTTCAGCAAGCGCCGCGGCATCAATGTTGGACACAACTTTGACGTCATAACGTGCGCCATCACGGCCAAGCGCATCGATGAGCAATTTGGGGCCAAGGGCCGATCCGCCGATGCCAATATGCAGAATATGCCGAATATTGCCCATATAACCGGCGTCGATGGCCTCAACAAGACCGCGCATTCTGTCCTGAAGCGCGCGGGCGTGGGTTACGGCTACGGCGTCGCCATTGCCGCGTTCCGCCGTATGCTCGGCTGCGCGACCTTCTGTGACGTTAATCACAGCGCCTGAAAACAACGCCGCCTTGGCTGCATCAAGTTGCATGCCTTGGGCAAGCTTGGCAAAGTGGCCCAGCGCCACATCATCCAGATGCGTTTTTGAAAGGTCAAACCGCAGACCCGACTGTTCGATGGTCAACATACCAACGCGATCAATTTCAGCCGCGAACAGATCAACAAGAGATTGTGGCTGATGCTTTTCCAGTTCGGTCCAGAGGTTATCCATCATCATTTTTCCCTTAATTGTTGGCATAGTCGTTCAGAGTGAATCTCGGCGCTGGCAAATAACGCGCCTACACTATAAAAGGCCAGCCAATCCGTCATCCGACGACAATATTTTGCGAGTATTTGTGACTTCAACCACTGAAAAGCCGGGCGATCTAAATGTAACTGCGCCTGCACAGCAGAGTTCAGCACCTGCCCCTTCCGAATGGCGCGAATATGGCAGCTTCCTTCTGAAGCTTGCTTTGTTTGTGTTCATCCTGCGCAGTTTTATCGTCTCGCCGTTCAATATCCCGTCGGAATCGATGCAACCCCGCCTGCTTATTGGCGATTATCTGCTCGTGGCAAAATGGCCTTATGGTTATTCCAAGAACAGCCTCCCGCTCTCCCTGCCGATAATTCCAGGCCGGATATTTGCAAGTCAGCCAGCGCGCGGCGATGTTGTCGTGTTCAAAGCGCCAATGTCGAACGGCACCGATTATATTAAGCGCGTCATTGGCCTGCCCGGTGACGTTATTCAGATGCGCGATGGCACACTCGAAATTAACGGTGTAGCTGTCAAAAAAGAGCGCATGGCGGACCTTGTCATTCCGGTCACGCAGAATATGCGCGATACCGCCGAGCTGGACAGAAACCCCTTTCCTTGTTGGCGTCCAGATATGGAGGAACCAGCGGCAGATGGCGGGACCCAATGTCGCTACCCCCGTTATCGCGAAACATTGCCTGAGGGCAGAAGCTATGAAATTCTGGACCTGCAAAACGGGCTGGAGGGCGACAACACCGAAGCCTTCGTCGTTGGTGAAGGCGACCTGTTCCTGATGGGCGACAATCGCGACCGAAGCGCCGACAGTAGATGGTCCCCTATCGACAAACCCGGCGCTATTGGCATTGTCCCGCAAGAAAATCTTGTTGGCCGTGCGCTTGTGTCGGTGTTCTCGACCGACGGATCGTCGCATTGGCTGTTGCCATGGACTTGGTTCACTGCCGCCCGTGCCGACCGCATTGGACAAGGATTTTGACCAGCGACGAACAAGAGGCTTGGCTGGCGGAATTACTTCCGGAACAGCCTAAGGACATTGCGTTATACCATCGCGCACTAACGCATGGCAGCACCGGGCAGGCAGATTATCAGCGGCTTGAATTTTTGGGCGACCGTATCTTGGGTTTGGTCATCGCCGACATGTTGTACCATCGTTATAAGGATGAGGCTGAGGGCCGACTGTCGCACCGCTTGAACGCGCTGGTGTCTGGCGTAACCTGCGCGGAGATCGCGCGGCAAATCGGCCTCCCGCCTTATATCCGGTTTGGAAAACAGGCCCGCGATGATGGCGCTCAACAAAGCGACAATGTGTTGGGTGACGTCATGGAGGCAGTCATTGGTGCCCTCTACATAGACCATGGCCTAAATGCAGCTCGCGAACTTATAGAACAGCTCTGGGGACCACTTCTCGAAACAGCAAATGGCGCCCCAAAACATCCCAAATCCGAACTCCAGGAATGGTGCGCCGCTCACGGTCGCAAGGTTCCCGAATATGTCATCACCAAAAAAGAAGGCCCTCCCCACGCCATGCGATTTGAAATCACCGTTACTGTGAAGGGCTTTGCCCCAGTCACCGCTACCGCCAACAGCAAACAGGCTGCCGAAACCGGCGCAGCACTTGCCTTTCTGGAAGCAAACACATGACTAAAAGATGTGGGCATGTCGCCATTATCGGCGCACCGAATGCGGGCAAATCGACGTTGGTCAATGCCTTGGTAGGGCAGAAGGTCGCTATCGTAAGCCCTAAGGCACAAACAACCCGCACGCGGATGTTGGGTGTGGCTCTGCTTGGAGAAACGCAGCTTGTCCTAGTCGATACGCCCGGCATTTTTGCTGCACAGCGCAGGTTTGACCGGGCAATGGTTGCCGCCGCATGGGATGGTGCAGGCGATGCTGACATGATCGCATTGATCGTCGACGGCCGCGCAGGCGCAGGGCCAAAGGTTGAAAAGATCCTCGACGGTTTGAAAGATCGCCCCGAACGCAAATGGCTTGTGCTGAACAAGGTCGACATTGCGGCCAAGGACAAGCTGCTCGCTTTGACGACGAAACTGACCGATAAATGCGCGTTTGAGCAGATTTATTACATCAGCGCTGCGACGGGCGACGGTTTGGAGGAATTCAAAACGGCACTTGCCGACAATATGCCCGAGGGGGAATGGCACTTCCCTGAGGATCAGGTGTCGGATGCGACTGACCGCCTGATTGCGTCGGAAATCACGCGCGAGCAACTATATCTGCAACTGCACGAAGAACTGCCGTACGCCAGCGCCGTCGAGACCGAGAAATATACCGAGCGCGAAGACGGGTCGCTTGAAATTCACCAGCAGATTTTGGTGGCTCGACCAACCCAGCGCGCAATCGTGCTGGGTAAAGGCGGGGCGCGGATCAAGGCTATCGGCGAGGCGGCGCGCCTCGAGTTGGCTAAGCTGATGGGGGTTAAGGTCCATCTCTATCTGCATGTGAAAGTGCATGCCAAATGGGATGAGGACCGCAGTCTATACCGCGATATTGGCCTTGAATGGGTTGAGTAGACGCGGTCCGATTTTTTTGACCCCATCTCCGTCGCACCAGCCTTTGCTGGTGCGACGTGTTCGGTTTAGGTCTTCGCTTTCGCCTTAGGCTTAGCGGCAGGCTTGGCCTTTGCCGCCGCCTTTTTAGGGGCAGCCTTCTTCTTGGGCGCGGCTTTTTTCTTGACCTTGCCTTTGGGCGGCATAGCGGCGCGGGCGTCAATCAATTGCGCGGCTTCCTCAAGCGTTAGCTCGTCGGGCGAGATCGACTTCGGCAATGTCGCATTGGTCGTGCCGTCAGTCACATAAGGACCAAAGCGCCCTTCCATTAGCTTGATCTCGGCATCAGTGCGCGGATGCTTGCCGAATTCCTTCAGCGGCGCCCGAGCGGCACCACGACCACGGCCCGGATTGGCCAGGGCCTCGGCCAATTTTACAACGGCACTGTTCATGCCAGTTTCAAACACCTCAGTCGTCGACTGTAAGCGCGCATATTTGCCATTATGCGCCAGATATGGCCCATAACGACCAATACTTGCCGTCACGGGTTCGCCGCTTTCCGGGTGGATTCCGACTGTACGCGGCAATGACAGCAGCTTCACCGCCCATTCAAGGCCGATGTCTTCAGCGGGGATGTCTTTGGGTATAGAAGCGCGTTTGACATCTGCGCCTTCGCCCATTTCGAAATAAGGTCCGAACCGACCTGACTTTCGGCTTACTTCCATCTGTGTCTCAGGATGTTGACCAAGAACCTCTGGACCAGTGTCCTCGCCGCTTTCACCGCCGGGTTGGGCAAATTTACGGGTAAATTTGCAATCCGGATAATTGGAGCAAGCTACAAATGCGCCGAATTTACCACCCCGCAGGGCAAGCCTGCCCTCGCCGCATTTCGGGCAAAGGCGCGGGTCGGTGCCGTCTTCACGTTCTGGGAACAAATAGGGCGACAGGAAGATATCAAGCTCGGCCGTTACCTCGGACGGCTTTTGCTCCATGACCTCAGCCGTCTTCGGTTTAAAATCGCGCCAGAAGGCTTCGAGGAACGACTGCCAATCGGCGCGCCCGCCGCTGATTTCATCCAACTGGTCTTCAAGTCCGGCGGTGTAATCATAGGCGACATAGCGTTCGAAAAACCGTTCGAGAAACGCTGTGAGAAGACGTCCGGATTCCTCTGCAAAGAAACGATTTTTTTCTACGCGAACATAAGCGCGATCTTTCAAGACCTGAATGGTGGAGGCGTATGTCGAAGGACGGCCGATGCCTAATTCCTCAAGCCGTTTGACGAGCGTTGCTTCCGAAAAACGGGGCGGCGGTTGCGTGAAATGCTGCGTCTTTTCCGCTGCATGCTTGGCGGGCGCATCGCCAACCGCCATGGCAGGCAATATTGCTCCGTCTTCGCTGTCACTATCGTCGCGACCTTCTTCATAGACAGCAAGGAACCCAGGAAATTTCATGACTTGGCCGGTGGCCCGCAGCCCTGTCTGTCCGGTTCCGTCCAGAAGGTCGACAGTAGTCCGCTCCATCCGCGCTGACGCCATCTGGCTGGCCATTGCGCGTTTGAAAATCAGGTCATACAGGCGGCCATGATCGCCCGACCCGACTTTGTCCTTGTTGAAATCAGTCGGGCGAATGGCTTCATGCGCTTCCTGTGCGTTCTTTGCCTTGGTCTGATAAACGCGCGGTTTTTCTGGTAAATAACCGTTGTCGAAACGGTCGGCGATCGATTTGCGTGCCGCAGAAATCGCGCTGTGGTCCATTTGGACGCCATCGGTTCGCATGTAGGTAATCGCGCCGTCTTCATAAAGGCCTTGCGCGATACGCATCGTATGACTGGCGGAAAAGCCTAGCTTACGCGCGGCTTCCTGCTGCAATGTCGAAGTTGTAAACGGAGGCTGTGGGTTGCGCGTTACCGGCTTTGTTTCGACGGTTTCAACGGTAAACTTGCCTGACTCTACCGCCAGGCGCGCTAACTCCGCATCCGCCTCGGTTTTCAAGTCCATCTTGTCGACTTTTTTGCCAAGATATTGGATCAAACGGGCATCAAATTTCTGGCCCTTATGTTCCATGCCGGCTTTGACCGACCAATATTCTTGCGCGCGGAAAGCTTCGATTTCGCGTTCGCGTTCAACGATCAAGCGAAGCGCAACCGACTGCACGCGACCCGCCGATTTCGCCCCGGGCAATTTGCGCCACAAGACTGGCGACAAGGTGAAACCAACTAGATAATCGAGCGCGCGCCGGGCGCGATAGGCATCGATCAAGTCAATATCGAGTGCGCGCGGATGCTTCATGGCATCGGTCACAGCCTGTTTGGTAATCGCGTTGAAGGTCACGCGCCCTACCTTCGCAGGCAAAGCCTTTTTCTTTGCGAGCACTTCTTGCACATGCCAGCTAATTGCCTCGCCTTCACGATCAGGGTCGGTCGCCAGGATCAGGCTGTCAGCCTTTTTGGCTTCGTCAGTGATTGCCTTAAGCTGCTTTGCCTTGTCGGCATAATTATCCCACAGCATTTCAAAGCCATTGTCGGGGTCAACCGAACCGTCCTTCGGCGGCAAATCGCGGATGTGACCATAAGAGGCCAGCACCTTGAATCCGGGGCCCAAATACTTCTCGATTGTCTTGGCTTTTGCAGGTGATTCAACGATGACTAATTGCATGATATATTGTGCTTTTCTAAAATCTCTCGCGTACGCGTATAGGCTGATGGGGTAAGGCGGTCGCCGTCAAGACGAAAAATGCGGCTTTATTTCATGCGGCGAAACGAACCTTGCCGCCGGCGCCGCGTTCCAGTTTTCCGGCCAACTCGATTTCGAGTAAAACCATCTGCACCGTCCCCTGACTGCTGCCCGACTGACGCACCAGTTCATCGACCGATACATAAGTCATACCCAAGAGATCAGTGACCGCGCTGCGTTCGGCGCTGCTGCCGTCGTCAGTCATTGTCTTGGCCGGAGTAGAGTTATTGATGGTCGGCGATTGCATACGTTCGTCGAGTGGGCGGATAAGCTCGGCTATCTCCGATGCGTTCTGCACCAGAGTTGCCCCCTCACGGATGAGCTTGTTGCAACCACGTGATCGCGGATCAAGCGGCGAGCCTGGGATGGCCATAACTTCCCGCCCCTCTTCCGCTGCAAGCCGGGCGGTAATAAGAGATCCTGACTTTGGCGCAGCCTCAATCACCACCGTTCCAGCGGCAATGCCTGCTATGATACGGTTGCGATACGGAAAGTGCCGCGCCCGTGGTTCTGTGCCTGGGGGCTGTTCCGCAATCAAAAGGCCGCGTTCGGCTATCGCGTCCTGCAACGCACGGTTTTCCGGGGGATAGACGACATCAATGCCGCCTGCGATCACTGCAACCGTCCCGCTTTCAATCGACCCTACATGCGCGGCCGTATCAATTCCGCGCGCAAGGCCCGACACAACGGACAATTCCATCTGGCCAAGCTCATAGGCCAATTGCCGCGCAAACTGGCAGGCGCCTGCTGACGCGTTCCGCGCGCCCACCAACGCAACGGATGAGCGCGATGTCAAAGACAGATTACCTCTAACGCACATGACGGGGGGCGCATTATCGAGGTGAGACAGTAAATGCGGATAATCTGCATCTCCCAAAAAGACGTGCCGCGCGCCAATTACTCGTGCGCGCTGAAGCTCTTGCGATATCGTCGATTCATGTGCGACCAATGGTTGCGCTCCGCCTCCGCGCCGAACAAGATCAGGCAAGGCCTCAAGCGCGGCACGAGCGCTGCCAAAACGCGCCATCAGTTGGCGATAGCTGACCGGCCCAATATTCGGCGACCGTATCAGCCGAAGCTGATCAAAATGTGTCTGGCCGCCCTCCACCGCAGCAATCAGCTTTTGCTTTTGCCGACGCGGGGTTCCGTTCCGTCAATCAGACGCTCAATATTCGTGCGGTGCTTCCAAAAAATAATGAGGGTGCATGCAGCAAGCATCGCCACAAGATCATAATATCCAAAGATCGCAGCCGCGATCGGCGCTGCAAGGGCCGCGACCAGGCCTGCCACAGACGAAAATCGCGAAACGATCAGAACAGTTAACCAGACACCCGCATAGATAACGCCGCCCTGCCAAAACAAACCGAACAATATACCCCCAAAAGTGGCTGATCCCTTGCCGCCCTTGAACCCGAGCCATGCCGGGTACAAGTGGCCGAAAAAGGCTCCTGCTGCCGCGAGTATCTCCCCGCCGGGTAGGAAACGACTAGCCAGCCAAACGGCAAAAAATCCCTTGAGCACATCGAGGATCAACGTGAGTGCGGCCATGCCCTTGCGCCCTGTCCGCAAAACATTGGTTGCGCCAATATTGCCTGACCCAATCGACCGGATGTCGCCACCCCCGGAGACGCGGGTGAGCAATAAGCCGAATGGAATGGAGCCAAGCGCATAGCCAAGCAAAAGACCGGCACCCATGTTAAACCAAAGATCACTCACCAGACGAATCCCCTAAATCTCTGTATTGCGTAGCTGTTTTGTTCCCCACGCTCAAGGCTGACGGCTTGCCAGCCAAGCTGCCCCGGTTTACCGAAGAAACATGACGATTGTTCCAAACTCTGCACCGCTTTTATTTTTTGATTCCGGCATTGGTGGGCTTTCAGTGCTGAAAGCGGTTCAAGCATTTTTGCCCAACGCTCCGATTATTTTTGCAGCCGACTATGCCGGCTTGCCCTACGGGACGAAAACGGAAGCAGAGATTTCAGCTCGTGTGCCCGCCTTGCTTGGGCGGCTGGTCGAACGCTATCATCCGCGCCTTGTTACCATCGCGTGCAACACCGCGTGCACGATCGCCCTGAGCCACGTCAGGGCTGCGCTCGACGTTCCGGTTGTGGGCACGGTGCCCGCGATCAAGCCCGCTGCAGAAGCGACGCAGACCGGCGTAATAGGACTATTGGGGACGGCAGCGACGGTCCGCCAGCCATATGTGGATAAGCTTCATGCCGATCACGCCCCGGACATGACGTTGCTTCGCCACGCCGCGCCTGAACTTGTGCACGCTGCCGAAGCCAAATTGCGGGGAGAGCCAGTTCCGACAGAGGTATATGAGAATGCAATGGCTGGCCTTACGAACCAACAGGATGGTGGGCGTCTTGACGTCACTGTACTTGGCTGCACGCATTTTCCACTATTAGAGGATGAATTGCGCGCGGCAGCTCCGCATATGCAGTTTGTCGACGGGGCAGAAGGCATCGCACGAAGGATCCGCTATCTCACCAAAGATCAAAGCTGGCCAGATCGTCCCACGCCGGGAACCTTTGTGACAACCGGAACAATCGACGCGCTTTACTCGCTTTTACCTGCATTATCTGCATTCGGTTTGACACAGATCAAATCACTGTGATCGCAAATATTACAATGAAGGAACCAGAATGACGCTTGTTGCAAGTCGTTCGCGCTGGATTTTTGCATTTCCCGCGATTATTGGGCGACAATATGCTGCACTGGCAGCCTGAACATCGGGGTTGGTATTCGTGAACTACGACGCTGTTTTCGAAAAGGCGATTGATCGGCTTCATGCCGAAGGCCGCTATCGTGTTTTTATCGATATTTTGCGCAATAAGGGCTCCTACCCCAATGCGCGGTGCTTTGCCGGACACAATGGACCCAAAGACATTACCGTTTGGTGCTCGAACGATTATCTCTGCATGGGGCAGCATCCAGACGTTATCAGCGCGATGGAAAATGCGCTCCATGACGTTGGCGCTGGATCCGGCGGGACTCGCAATATTGGCGGTAACACCCACTATCACGTCGAACTCGAGCATGAACTGGCCGACCTTCATGGCAAGGACGGGGCATTGCTGTTCACATCCGGCTATGTTTCCAACGATGCGACCTTGTCAACGCTCGCAAAGGTGCTGCCCGGTTGCATCATTTATTCGGATGAACTCAACCATGCATCGATGATTGCCGGTATCCGCAATGCAGGCTGTGAAAAGCGGGTATGGCGGCACAATGACCTCGCGCATCTCGAGGAGCTTCTCGCCGCAGACGAGACCGACGTGCCGAAATTGATTGCCTTTGAAAGCGTATATTCCATGGACGGCGATGTTGCGCCGATCGCCGCGATTTGCGACCTTGCTGACAAATATAACGCCATCACATATTGCGACGAAGTGCACGCCGTTGGCATGTATGGTGCGCGTGGGGGCGGCATATCAGAACGCGATTCTGTTGCCGACCGCCTGACGATTATTGAAGGCACGCTGGGGAAGGCCTTTGGCGTTATGGGCGGCTATATCGCGGCTGACCAGAACATCATCGACGTTATTCGTTCTTATGCACCTGGTTTCATTTTCACGACGTCTTTGTCGCCAGTGCTGGTAGCAGGTGTATTGGCCTCAGTGCGCCATTTGAAGGCGTCAAGCGAGGAGCGCGATGCGCAGCAAGCGAATGCCGCAATGCTGAAAAAGCTATTTGCCGATGCCGGATTGCCCGTGATGATGAGCAGCACACACATCGTGCCTCTCATGGTAGGTGACCCGATCAAAGCCAAGAAAATCAGCGACATTCTTCTTGCCGAATATGGCGTATATGTTCAGCCAATCAATTATCCGACGGTGCCACGCGGCACAGAACGGCTGCGCTTTACGCCGGGGCCACAGCATAATGAGACCATGATGTGTGATCTGACGTCTGCATTGGTGGAAATCTGGGACCGGATGGATATCAGGGTCGCTCAGGCCGCCTGAGACAACAGCTTCACGAACAGTTCCCGGTCGACATTTCCGCCTGACAACGTGACAGCGGTCACGCCTTTTGGCTGCAATTTTCCGGCCAGCACTGCTGCAAGCGCGACCGCGCCGCCGGGTTCGACAACCAGGTGAAGCCTTTCAAATACCACGCGCATCGCCGATGCAACTTCATCAGTCGTTACGAAAACGCCTTTGGACACGCGCTCACGTAATATTTCGAAGTTCACGGGATAAGTCTGCGGCGTTTGCAGTGCATCGCAGTATGTCGGGTACGTCAAGTCATTGACCGGAAGAATTTCGCCAGCTTCAAGCGAACGAATGATGTCGTCCCAGCCTTCCGGCTCTACGATGGCAATTTCAGCCTCGGGGCATGCGAGAGCAAGGCCAGATGCCAAACCGCCGCCGCCGCAGCAGGATATGATCATATCGGGCCCGGTCAGGCCGAACGCCTGCAGTTGTTCTGCGATTTCAAGTCCCGCGGTGCCCTGCCCTTCGATTACCCAAGGGTCGCCAAAGGCATGCACAAGCGTAGCACCACTTTGTGCAATCAAACCTGCTGCGACCACTTCGCGCGATTCGGTGGCGCGGTCATATAGGACAACCTGTGCGCCCAAGGCCTTTGTTGCTTCCAGCTTCATACGGGGCGCGTTGGACGGCATGACGATTGTCACTGAAATTCCAAGCTTTTTGGCGGCCCATGCGACGCCTTGGGCATGGTTTCCGCTAGATACGCCTACCACGCCACGGGCGCGCTCGTCTTCGTTCAGATCGGACAGCCGGTGCCAAGCGCCTCGGATCTTGAATGCGCCGATGGGCTGAAGCATTTCGGCCTTGCACCAGATCGTTACGCCATCAACTTCAAGAGGCAGTAAAGGCGTTTTCGGCAGAATAGCTGCAATTTTTTCCATCGCCCGCTGCACACCTTGGTGTGTCGGTTTATGGATGGCTTCAGCCAATTCTTGTCCTGTCATAAAAGGCCCCTATATGCGTGCGCTTAACGAATCTCTGATAAGAGGAAACTGTAGATGAGCAAGGTATTGGTAATTGGCGCAGGCGGCGTCGGATCGGTTGCTGTCCACAAGATGGCCATGAACCCGGATATCTTTAGCCACATCAGTCTGGCGAGCCGTACGAAATCGAAATGCGATGCGATTGCTGCTTCGGTTAAGGAACGGACTGGCGTTGACGTTGACACTTACGGGCTTGATGCCGACGACGTCGCCGCGACTACCGCCTTGCTCAACCAGATCAAGCCAGGCCTTGTCGTAAACCTGGCGCTTCCATACCAGGACCTCAACATCATGGACGCCTGCCTTGCCGCTGGCGTGCATTACATGGACACCGCGAATTACGAGCCACTTGATGTCGCGAAGTTCGAATATCACTGGCAGTGGGCCTATCAGGACCGCTTCAAGGATGCTGGCCTGACGGCGTTGCTGGGTTCAGGCTTTGACCCCGGCGTCACCAGCGTATTTACGACTTATCTGAAGAAGCACCATTTCGACCGCATCGATACGCTCGATATTCTCGACTGTAATGGCGGCGACCATGGGCAGGCATTTGCCACCAACTTCAATCCGGAAATCAACATCCGCGAAGTGACGGCCGTTGCGCGCCATTGGGAAAACGGCGCATGGGT
The DNA here is from genome assembly GCA_031426075.1 of Sphingomonadaceae bacterium. Classification (GTDB taxonomy): domain Bacteria; phylum Pseudomonadota; class Alphaproteobacteria; order Sphingomonadales; family Sphingomonadaceae; genus Sphingorhabdus_B. Next base: position 2,908 of record JANPKN010000219.1, on the reverse strand, counting down.
CGAAACTCCGGCGATGTCGGTCAAGCAAAGCTTCGATTTTGAAGCCGTTGGTCCCAAGAACATGTATCTGATGTATCATGAGGAAATCGAGAGCCTCAAGACGCATCTGCCAGAAATTAAGCGCATCCGTTTCTGGATGACCTTTGGCGATGCGTACATCATGCACCTGAACGTGCTTCAGGCGGTCGGCATGACACGGATTGACCCGGTCATGTACGAAGGCAAGGAAATCGTGCCCCTTCAATTCCTGAAGGCTGTGTTGCCTGAGCCAGCCTCGCTTGGTGCGACGACCAAGGGCAAAACCAACATTGGCTGCATCGCGACTGGCCTTGGCAAGGACGGCAAGGAAAAGACGCTCTATATTTACAATATCTGTGACCATGAAGATGCCTATGCCGAAACCGGCAACCAAGCCGTCAGCTACACAACAGGCGTGCCTGCGATGATCGGAGCGGCCATGCTGGTCACCGGTAAATGGTCAGGCGCTGGCGTGTGGAATATCGAGCAGTTTGATCCCGATCCGTTTATGGACATGCTCAACGCACATGGGCTGCCTTGGCAGGTGAAGGAACTTGATGGGCCGCTGCAGTTCTGATGGAAACCAAAGCAGGCGATCCCGGGGCTTTTGCCCGTTTTGACCTTCACCGCGTGCCGTCTCCTGCTTTCGTGGTGGATGAGGCTGCGCTGCGGCGGAACCTCGCCATACTGGCCGACGTCAAACAGCGGTCGGGCGCCAAGATTTTGTGCGCGATGAAGGCGTTCTCCATGTGGAAGGTGGCGCCGGTCATCGGGGAATATCTCGATGGAGTCTGCAGCTCCGGCCTTTGGGAATCACGCCTCGCGCGGGACTATTACAAGGGTGAAATCGCGACTTATTGCGCTGGTTATAAAGAGGCTGACATGGCCGAGATCGTCGAGATTTCCGACCATGTCATTTTCAACAGCCCGCACCAGCATAGCCGTTTTGCGTCGTTCCTGAACGATAGCGTTGACGTAGGTCTGCGTATCAACCCAGAGCATGCCGAAGGCGAAGTCGCCAAATATGACCCCTGCTCACCCGGATCGCGGCTTGGCTTTCCAATCAGCCAGTTGAACCCGGAACATCTTCATGGCGTTTCAGGTCTCCATTTTCACACTCTGTGTGAACAGGATTTCGATCCGCTGAAGCGCACATGGGAGGCTTTTAAACCGCAAATCGCTCCATATTTCGATCAGCTAAGCTGGCTTAACTTCGGTGGTGGTCACCATGTCACCCGTGCGGACTATCAGCGGGATGAACTTGTTGCGTTCATTCAGGAAGTCCGAGCCGAAACCGGTCTCGACGTGTATCTTGAACCCGGCGAAGCAATCGCGCTGGATGCCGGTATCTTGATTGGCGAATTGCTCGATGTTTTTGAGAACGGCCTTCAGGTCGGGATTACCGATATCAGCGCAACTTGTCACATGCCTGACGTCATCGAGGCTCCGTATCGTCCCGCCATGCTTGGGGAGCGCTCTGAAGGCTCTCCAGTGCGTCTGGGAGGGCCATCCTGTCTCGCCGGCGACATCATAGGCGATTATGTACTTCCCGTCCCAGCAGAGCCCGGCGCACGCTTCGCATTTCTCGACCAGGCACATTATTCTATGGTGAAGACCAATACCTTCAATGGTGTGCCTCTACCATCACTCTGGTTGTGGAACAGCGACACAGATGCGCTCGAATGCGTCCGAACGTTCGACTGGACCGAGTTTAGGGACCGGTTGAGCTAAAAAGGGAACGAATCGCTTTACAACCCCCATATTTTTGATAATGCGCACGTCCGCTGCCCCAGGGGGACTTCCAATAACCGCAAGGCAGCCTTGTTGTTTCATATTATCTTTTGGGGGTCCCTTGAATTGTACGAGAACACTGACGCACTTGCTGTAGTCCGCGCGCTTCGCCCGGACGAACCAATCACGCTACTCCGCCCGCATGCTGCTACGCGCGCTGCCCGTTTCTTCGTTGAGAAGTTTCAGGGTAAGTCGCTGTATGCTGTAAAGGCCAACCCATCGCCTGCATTGCTCGAAACCCTATGGGAAGCTGGCATCACGCATTATGATGTTGCGTCCTTGGGTGAAGTCCGGCTGGTCCACAAATTCCTGCCTGACGCCAAGTTGTGCTTCATGCATCCAGTGAAAAGCGAGCGCGCCATCGCGCAGGCCTATCACAATCACAATGTCCGTACGTTCAGCCTCGACAGCCAGGACGAGCTTGAAAAGATAGTGCGCGCCACCGCGACTGATGGTGTTGCCGCCACGGATCTGGAGCTGTGCGTTCGCATTCGTGTCTCTTCTGAACATGCGAAGCTAAGCTTGGCTTCCAAGTTTGGCGCCGATCCTTCGGAGGTCGCTGATTTGCTGGTTGCTACGCGTCAGGTGGCAGACAGCCTTGGCATTTGCTTCCACGTGGGTAGCCAGGCTATGACGCCAATGGCGTATGCCGAAGCCATGGAGCATGTACGCGCCGCGATCGTCCAAGCGTCGGTTACCGTTGACATCGTTGACGTCGGCGGCGGCTTTCCATCGGTATACCCCGGTATGGAGCCTCCTGCGCTTGAGGGCTATTTCGACGTCATTCACAACTGCTTCGAAGATTTGCCTATCAGCTACTCGGCTGAACTATGGTGCGAACCTGGACGCGCGCTGTGTGCCGAATACGCATCTTTGCTCGTCAAGGTTGAAAAGCGTCGCGGCCAAGAGCTGTTTATCAATGACGGCGCATATGGCTCGTTGTTCGATGCCGCACATATTGGCTGGCGTTTCCCTGTGGCCCTTCAGCGGTCGGATACGTCAATTGGAACTCAGATGGCTGAGTTCAGCTTCTACGGCCCTACGTGTGACGATATGGACCATATGGCGGGACCATTCATCTTGCCCGACGATGTGCAGG
>JANPKN010000218.1:0-3150 GCA_031426075.1 Sphingomonadaceae bacterium | reverse complement strand
GCTGCGCGCGCTGCATTCCAGACTTGGAAGAAAACGAGCGTAGAAGAACGCCGCGCCTTGTTTGCGAAAATGGCTGACGTCATCAAGGCGAACAGCGATGAATTGATGCGCCTCCTCACCGCGGAACAGGGCAAGCCGCATATGCAGGCTGGCAGCGAAATTGCCGGCTGCGTTGGCATGACGCGCGCGTTGCCGATGCTAAACCTTGAAGAGAAAATCACTGAGGATAGCGACAAGCGCCTCAGCCGTACGCGCCGCGTGCCCGTTGGCGTGGTCGGTGGCATAGTGCCTTGGAACTTCCCCGTGTTGATGGCGATCCAGAAGATCGTTCCTGCCTTATTGTCAGGCTGCACGATGGTGTTGAAACCATCGCCGTTTACGCCGCTTGCAACGCTGCGTTTGGCAGAGTTGATTGCTGGCGTCTTCCCGCCGGGCGTGCTGAACATCATCACTGGCGGTGACGCGCTTGGACCATTACTGACCGCGCATCCAGACATCGACAAGATCACGTTCACAGGTTCGACCGCTACGGGTAAGCGTGTGATGGAATCAGCGTCCAAGGACTTGAAGCGCATCACGCTTGAACTGGGTGGCAATGATGCCGCAATCGTTCTGCCTGACGCAGACGTTGCCAAGGTGGCCGAAAAGCTGTTCTGGGCAAGCTTCTACAATGCAGGGCAGGTCTGCATCGCGGCCAAGCGTATCTACATTCATGAAGATATCTATGACGAATTGTCCAGCGCGATCGCGGCTTATGCCAAGGCTGTGAAGGTCGGCGATGGCGCCGAACAAGGCACGGCAATCGGCCCGATCCAGAACAAGCCGCAATATAAGCGGGTGCTGGAATTGATTCAGGATGCCAAGGACAAGGGCTACAAGTTCCTGGCCGGCGGCGACCATGATCCATCGATTCCGGGTTATTTTGTACCAGTAACAGTCCTCGACAACCCGCCAGAAGACGCGCGCATTGTGGCCGAAGAACAATTCGGCCCGGTCATGCCATTGATGAAGTTTTCGACGATCAATGAAGTTATCAGCCGCGCAAATGCCTCGGATTATGGTCTTGCAGGGTCGATCTGGACCAGCAACCCCGAAGCTGCCGTTGAAGTCGCCGAGCAGCTGGAAACCGGAACGGTCTGGATCAACGAATCCATGCACCTTGCCCCCAACGCTCCTTTTGCCGGGCATAAACAGTCCGGCTTCGGCGCGGAGTTGGGCGAAGAAGGCTTGCTTGAATTCACCTATCCGCAGGTCATCACAATCGCCCGCGAAGCGGCGTAACGAAAAACCCTCCCCATCCACTAAAGATGGGGAGGGATTCCGATCTTGACTCTCTCCTTCCAAAGTTTAATCGTGCGATTAAATTCAGATCACACAGGAGAGAGAAAATGGCAGACGCCTATATTGTGGATGCAGTCCGGACCGCTGGCGGTCGCCGCGGTGGCAAGCTTGCGGGCGTTCACCCGGTCGATCTGGGCGCTGCGGTGCTGGACGCCATTGCCGACCGTAATGACTTTGATCCTGCCGCGATTGAAGATGTCATCATGGGCTGCGTCATGCAGGGCGGCGAACAAGCGGGTGATGTAGGCCGCAATATCGTTCTCGCCTCGCGCCTGCCAAACTCCATCCCATCGGTCAGCATTGACCGCCAGTGTGGATCGTCGCAGCAGTCGATGATGTTCGCAGCGCAAGGCGTCATGTCAGGCACGCAGGACATTGTTCTGGCCGCTGGCATTGAAAGCATGACGCGCGTGCCGATGGGCTCGACCTCGATGCTGTTCAAGAAAGAAGGCATGGGCACGTACAAGAGCCCACGTCTGGAAGAGGCCTATCCCGGCATCATGTTCAGCCAGTTCATGGGCGCTGAAATGCTGGTGAAGAAATATGGCTTTACCCGCGAAGACCTTGACCAGTTCGCGCTCGAATCGCACCAGAAAGCGATTGCCGCAACCCAGAGTGGTGCATTTGCCAATGAAATCATTGGCATGGAAGTCGACACGCCAGAGGGCAAGATTGTCCATAACAGCGATGAAGGCATCCGCTACGATGCAACGTTTGAAAGTCTGTCTGGCGTGAAACTGCTTCAGGAAGGTGGTTCGATCACCGCCGCCAACGCCAGCCAGATTTGCGATGGAGCATCGGCCGTGCTGATCGTGTCGGAAAAGGCGCTGAAGGAACATGGCCTGACCCCGCGCGCGCGGATCGTCAACCTGACCGTGACGGCGGGTGATCCAGTCATCATGCTGGAAGAGCCATTGTTCGCCACCGACCGTGCATTCCAGCGTTCGGGTATGAAAATGTCCGACATCGACCTGTATGAAGTGAATGAAGCGTTCGCGCCTGTGCCACTGGCATGGCTGAAGCATACTGGCGGCGACCGTTCGAAGATCAACGTCCATGGAGGCGCGATTGCGCTTGGCCATCCGTTAGGCGCGTCGGGCACGAAGCTGATGGCAACGTTGCTGAACGCACTTGAAGCACGCGGTGGCCGTTATGGCCTGCAGACGATGTGCGAAGGCGGCGGTCAGGCCAACGTCACGATTATCGAGCGGGTTTAACGCGTAACCATCCACAACCGTCACCCTGGAGCCAAGTTCGTGCAGAGCACAACTTGTTTCAGGGTCTTCATTTCTACCGTCCAAAGTAAGATGCTGAAACGAGTTCAGCATGACGGTCCAAACGATCAGGAGTGTTTATGAAACTGGATTCAACAGTCGCAGCAGTCGTAACCGGCGGCGCATCGGGCCTTGGTGAAGCAACCGCACGCGCGCTCGCAGCCAAGGGCGTGAAGGTCGCAATCTTCGATCTGCAGGCAGACAAGGGCGAAGCGCTTGCCGCTGAAATCGGCGGTATATTCTGCAACGTCAACGTCACCAGCGACGAAAGCGTTGATGCAGGTTTCGTCAAGGCGCGGGCTGCGCATGGTCAGGAACGGATTTTGGTCAATTGCGCTGGCACGGGCAACGCGGTCAAGACCGCAAGCCGCTCGAAGGAAGACGGATCGATCAAGCATTTCCCGCTCGACGCCTTTGACCGCATCATTCAGATCAATCTGGTCGGCACGTTCCGGTGCATCGCGAAGTCGGCAGCAGGTATGCTGACACTTGAGCCTATGGAAGACGGTGAACGCGGCGCGATGGTCAATACCGC
>JANPKN010000217.1:0-16370 GCA_031426075.1 Sphingomonadaceae bacterium | reverse complement strand
AGCGGGTACAACCCAGCCATTCCCCAAGGTATTTGAGCCAAACATCATTCGCGGCTATAGGCGGGTGCAGACCCGATTTAACAGGATTTTTTATCAACCATGGCGTTTTCAGCACCCGTCGCAGAACAGAATTTTGTCCTTAAGCATATCGTTGGCATCGATGCATTGGCGCAACATGCGCGCTTTGCCGATGCGACGCCTGACATGGTGCAGGCAATTGTCGAAGGTATTGGCGCCTTTGCCGAAGGTGAATTTGCTCCGCTGAACCGCATTGGTGACACCGTTGGTGCGCGCTTGGTTGATGGCAAAGTCGTGATGCCCGACGGCTTCGTCGCGGCGTACAAATCCTATGTCGCAAATGGCTGGGGCTCAATCAACGCGCCTGCAGAATTTGGCGGCCAAGGCTTGCCCTTTTCGCTGGCGACGGTTGCGCTAGATTCGCTTGGCGCAGCGAATATGGCTTTTGCCTTGTGCCCAATCCTTTCGGTGGGCGCGATTGAGGCGATCAACCATCATGGTACTGATCGGCAGAAGGAGCTGTTTCTGCCCAAGCTTTCGACCGGTGCATATTCGGGCACGATGAACCTGACTGAGCCGCAAGCCGGCTCCGACGTCGGCGCATTGAAATCGACCGCCACCCCGCGCGGTGATGGCACCTACCACATCAAGGGTACGAAGATTTATATCAGCTTTGGCGATCATGACATGGCGGAAAATATCGTCCATTTGGTGCTGGCGCGTACGCCCGATGGGCCCGCCGGAACGAAGGGTATTTCGCTGTTTCTGGTTCCGAAATTTCAAGTCACTGCGGACGGCAGCATAGGCAAAGCCAATGATATCAAGGTCGTATCGATCGAACATAAGATGGGCATTAATGCTTCGCCAACCTGCGTTTTGGCGTTTGGCGAAGAAGGCGAATGTATCGGCGAATTGATTGGCGCCGAATTTGGCGGCATGCGCGCGATGTTCACGATGATGAATAATGCACGGCTCAATGTTGGCTTGCAAGGTGTTCAAGTTGCTGAGGCCGCCACGCAAAAAGCGATCTGGTTTGCCCGTGAACGCATTCAGTCTGCCAAGGCCAGCGGACCATCACGCGGGTCTGTCGCGATTGTTGAACATCCCGATGTCCGCCGTATGCTCATGCGCATGAAAGCGGGGACTCAAGCGATCCGCGCCTTGCTGTATCTTGCCTCAGGCTATGTCGACCGCGCAACGTTTGGCGCGGCTGGCGCTCAAGACATGGTTGATCTTCTGACACCTCTCGCCAAAACCTATGGCACTGACATGGGCAGCGAAATCGCCTCTTTGGGCATTCAAGTGCATGGCGGCATGGGCTTTGTCGAGGAAACGGGTGCAGCCCAATATTATCGCGATATCCGTATCGCGGCAATTTACGAAGGCACAAACGGCATTCAGGCGGCTGACCTTGTTGGCCGAAAGCTTGCGATGCAGGGCGGCGATGTCATCCGCAACCATCTTGCGGCGATTTCAGCGGACGCGGCGGAGCATTCCGGCCTTTCGGCGTTGGCGGCGGCAACTGCCGAAGTCACGGAATATATGCTCGGCGCTGAGGTCGATGATCGATTGGCAGGCAGCTACGCCTACATCAACATGATGGCGGTCGCGACGGCTGGTTGGTTGATGTCAAAGCAACTCCGCGCCGCACAAGCCGAGATCGCCAATGGCGACACCAGCCCCTTCCTGCGAACCAAGGTTGCCGCTTGCCGTTATTACCTGGATGTCATGGTTCCCGAAGCATTGGCGTTTAAGGTCAGCGCCATGGCGGGGGCAGAATTGCTGTACGCAGTTGATGCCGCGGAACTGGCAGCTTGAACGAGCAGACGCTTAAACGGATCGCCGAGGCGCTTGAGCGGCTTTCTCCTCCGCCAACGCCGCCTACGGACCTGTCGTCGTTCCCCGCTTATCATTGGAACGGGACGGCGTTGGCGGCGGTCCACGATTTTAAGCCACTGCCCCTTGATCTCATTGTGGGTGTCGAACGGCAAAAGTTGGATCTGTACGAAAATTGCCGACGCCACGCCTCAGGCGCGGCGTCGCATGATGTATTGCTATGGGGCGCGCGCGGAATGGGGAAATCCGCGTTGGTCAAATCGGTTGTCGCCGCGCTTCAGGAGGCTGGGTTCTTTATCGCTTTGGTAGAAGCCGCCTCCAGCCAATTGACGACGCTGCCTGCCCTGTTTGAAGAACTCGGCGCATCGGGCAGACGCTATTTGTTGTTTGTCGACGATATTTCGTTTGAGCCACATGACCAGAACGCCCGCCTGCTACGGTCACTGCTAGAGGGTGGCGTTGAAGCGCGTCCGAACAATGTCCGCCTTTGCGTTACATCAAACCGCAGAAACATTGTTGAACGCGATGGCAGCGATCACGCCGACGGCATGAATGCGCGCGACGCGATCGACGACAGCCTGGCCTTGGCCGACCGCTTTGGCCTTAAGCTTGGCTTTCAATACCCCGATCAAGACGCATATCTGCAAATGGTCGGCAGCTACGCCAGCCATTTTGACCTGGACTGGGATGAAGCCGACGCACTTGGCTTTGCCCAAGGTCGCGGCGGTCGGTCAGGCCGGATCGCGTGGCATTATACGGTTGAGCTTGCTGGACGCGCGGGGCGCAAGATTTAGTTTTTCGCGCGCACCCGCCAGATGATATTGCCGACATCGTCGCTAACCAACAGCGCCCCGTCCTTCGCCATTGCGAGCATCGTCGGACGACCTTGCGCATTGCCGTCCTTGTCAAGGAAACCGGTTAGGACGTTGATTGGCTTGCCTGCCGGCTCACCTTTAGGAAACGGCACGAAAATCACATCATAGCCGGACACGGGCTTGCGGTTCCACGAGCCATGGCGTGCGACAAACGCACCTTCGGTAAGGCCTGCACCCAGTTTGCCATTAAAGCCAAAGGCCAAACCAAGCGGCGCAGTGTGCGCGCCCAACGCGTAGTCCGGACGACGTTCATATTCGCGCTTCTGCGGCTTGGGTGGTTGGACGCGGGCATCCGTAAAACCACCCCAATAATGTTGAGGCCAGCCATAATCGGATCCAAATTCCACCAGAGCCAGATAGTCGGGCACAAGATCGGAGCCAAGCATGTCGCGTTCATTCACGACCGTCCACAAGCGACCGGACTTGTCCCAATCAAGACCGACCGGGTTACGCAGACCAATCGCGTACGGAATTTTCTTGTCCTTCGCGATATCGTATTCAAATACCATAGCACGGCCGTTTTCCGTCTCCATGCCATTCTCGCCAATGTTGCTGTTCGACCCTACCGCAATGTAAATTTTAGTACCATCGGGCGAAGCCGCAAGGTTGCGAGTCCAGTGGTTGTTTGGCGCAATTGCGTTGAATTTCGTCAACTCTTTGCCCTTCACCGAAATCTTGGTGTCGCCTTCGGTATATGGGAAAGCGAGCAATCCGTCCGTGTTGGCAACATACAAGGTGTCACCGATCAGGACCATACCGAATGGCGAATTGAGCCCCGTGAGGAATGGCGTTTTTAGTTCTGCCTTTCCATCGCCATCGACATCACGCAGCAATGTGATTCGATTGGCGGAAGGGACGCCAGCACCGGCCTTGCCCATAAGCCATTTCATGACGAAGCCTTCAATACCGCCTGCTTTGCGAGGCGGCGAATTGGTTTCAGCTACCAATATGTCGCCATTGGGCAGCGTGTACATATTGCGAGGATGGTCGAGGCCTTCAGCGAAGCGTTCAACGATCAGGCCTGGCGCAGCAACGGGTGTCTCGCCAGCTTTCCAGCGGTCAACGTCTGCAACCTTGATGGTCGGGAAGATTTGCGCACGCCCCGCGGTGATTTGAGGTGAGGTACCTGTAACCGCATCAAGCGGAAGTTTCGCAACGTCAGGCCGCGTGATGTACCAAATGCCCGCAATCGCCAGGACAATGACGATCAAAACGATGTTGCGCACATGCTTCCACATATTATTCGATCCCTTAACGACGCTTGCGGTCAATGATCCAGATCAGCACCGCGATAGTGGTGCCGATGACCATACCGATAACCGTCCCGGCGGATGGTTGGTCCACGGCGACACCAATGATGGCACCAATCAATAGCCCAAAGGCGATAAAAATACCGCCGGCGAGGCGTGGCTGACTGTTTTCTGTTCCTGACATAACCTCCCCTTGCCACCAACTGCGATGTCCAAGCAAGCCCGATGTTTATCCTTAATTCGCGCTAACCAAGTGCTTTGACAGAAATGCCAGAGTGTATTGGTAAAAGGATTTTGCAGACAGGCTCATGCACCCAAGCCTGTCTGCCACCAATAAAAATGGAAAGTCGCGCTTTTTATGTTTTTGCCGCTCTACGTCGAACCAAGAGATGTGTCGGATGCGCAGATGCTTATGGACAAATATGGTCATTTAGCAGGCATCGAAGCCGCCGAACGGGCGAACAAGAGCCGCAATGTCGGTAACCACCTGCATTACTGCCGCTGGCGGCAGATTGAGCGGCTGATCATTGTATTGAGTGCTGACACGACGCTCGGCACGGTTCACTGATCGGATATTTAGACTAGCTTCCGTCATCCAGCGACAGCAACGACGCATTTCCGCCCGCACTGGTTGTGTCGGTGCTCGTTGTCCGTTCCGCGCAGAATCGGTAAAGATAATGTGGACCGCCTGCTTTGGGGCCAGTACCCGACAGCCCTTCGCCGCCAAAGGGTTGGCTGCCAACCACCGCGCCAATCATGGACCGGTTGATATACAGGTTACCAACCCGTGCCAATTGTTCGACCAACGCACTGCTGCCGGCGATCTGGCTGTGCAGGCCCATCGTTAGGCCAAAGCCTTTGCCGTTAATCTTTGCGACCGTAGCTTCCAACGTACCAGCCTTCCAAGTTGCAACGTGCACCAGCGGGCCGAACCATTCGCGGTTAAGTTCGCTTGCGTCGTCCAGCTTAATGACCGTGGGTGGAACGAAGAAGCCTTCTGCCGGAACCGGTATCTCATGGACAATCCGTTCCTTTACGCTGGCGCGATACGCCATCAGAGAATCATAAGCAGCCTTATCGATAACCGGCCCAATGTCCGTGGCGGGGTCGGCTGGATCACCCACATTCAGGGTATCCATTGCCCCACGCAGCATCTCCAGCGTATGTTCGGCAATGTCTTCTTGCAACAGCAACAGCCGCAGAGCCGAACAGCGTTGGCCGGCGGATTGAAAACCCGACAATATGACATCGCGCACGACCTGTTCGGACAAAGCAGTGGAATCAACTATCATCGCGTTCAAGCCACCAGTTTCCGCGATCAGCGGGACAAGCGGTCGGTCATCATCGGCGAGCAGGTTACGCGCAATAGCCTTTGCCGTCGGGACGGAGCCAGTGAACACGACGCCAGCGATGCGTGCGTCAGCCGTGAGGGCAGCGCCAACATCACCTGCGCCAGTGACGATCTGCAAAGCCTCTTCCGGAATCCCAGCCTCATGCGCCAGCGCGACCGCCAATCTTCCAATCGCTGGCGTTTGGGGCGCTGGTTTTGCAACGACGGTGTTGCCGGCGACTAAAGCGGCGGCGACCTGTCCCAGAAAAATCGCGAGTGGGAAATTCCACGGGGCAATCGCGACCCAAACACCGCGCCCCTCGTGGCGCAGGACATTGCGTTCGCCCGTCGGCCCCGGCAGTTCAATCGGTACCAAATCAATTCGTGCACGCGCCGCATAGTATCGGCAGAAATCAATTGCCTCTCGTACTTCGGAAAGCGCATCGGGGATGGTCTTGCGCGCCTCTTGACCCGCAATGGCCATCAACCGGCTACGGTTTTCCTCCAACAGATCGGCCAAGCGATCAAGGCAATCAGCACGGACTTCTATTGAGGTCGTCGACCAAGCGGGATAGGCTGCGAGCGCCGAAGTCACCGCATCTGCCGGACTTACGCTCGCATCGTCGTCCAATTTCAACGGGACCGCGATTTCGGCAGCAGTTGCCTTCAATATTGCCGCATCGTCCAGATCGATACCGCTGCTATTCAAGCGCTCTGGTTGAAACAGGTCAGCAGGCGCGGCAATCGCGGGATGACGCGTGCCACCCACCGCCATGACCTTTTCAACTGGGTCAGCCAGCAATTCGTCTTCACTGACCGATTGGTCGGCCAATTGATGGACAAAGCTGCTGTTCGCACCATTTTCCAACAGGCGGCGTACGAGATAGGCCAGCAAATCACGGTGGCCACCGACGGGCGCATACGTACGGCAATGATAGCCATCCTCGCGCACCAGACGTTCGAACAGGCCCTCACCCATGCCGTGCAGGCGTTGAAATTCAAAATCGCGCTCTTCGCCCGCCCATTGAAGAATCGTTGCGACTGTCAACGCATTGTGCGTCGCAAATGCCGGACGGATATTGCGCGCGGCGAACATGTCTTTGGCGCAAGCGAGATAAGATACATCTGTTGCCGCCTTTCGCGTAAACAGCGGGAAGTCCGACAGCCCTCGCTCCTGCGCATGTTTGATTTCGCTATCCCAATAGGCGCCCTTGACCAGACGAACCTGCATGATACGCGACGTATCGCGGCCCAATGCGTCAGCCCAAGCAAGAACGGGACGGGCGCGCTTGGAATAAGCCTGAACAGCCATCCCAAGTCCTTCCCAACCTGACAAAGCCGGATCTCGCGCGACGGTCTCTATAATATCTAGGCTCATCTCAAGCCGCGCAGCTTCCTCTGCATCGATCGTGAGTTGGACCCCCAAGGATGAGGCCGAACGTGCGAGTTCGCGCACCATGTCGGCAAGCTCAGGCACACATTTCGCGCTTTGCGCGGTTTCGTAGCGCGGGTGGAGCGCGGACAGTTTCACAGAAACGCTATGACCACGCGCCGCGTTTCGGCCCACAGCAGCAATTGCGGCGACATAGGATTGAAAATAACGCTCCGCATCCGCCTTGGTGCGGGCGGCTTCGCCAAGCATGTCGAAGCTTGCGGTAAATCCGCGATTGTCTTTCGACTCCATGCGCTTCATTGCTTCATCGATGTCGCGGCCCATGACAAATACCTGTCCCATGAGACGCATCGCTGCACCAACGGCCTGACGCACGAAAGGTTCGCCTGCTTTGGCGATCAGGCGCTTGAGCGTGCTCGTGCTGTCCCCTAGGACGGCCTTGCCCAGCACAAGTCCCCAAGTAGCGCTGTTTACCAGTAAGCTTGAAGATTGCCCTTTATGTTCGCTCCAGTCGGCCTCGGTCAGCTTGTCGGCAATCAACAGGTCCGCAGTCTGCGGATCAGGCACGCGCAGGAAAGCCTCTGCCAATGACAAAAGCGCCGTGCCCTCCTCTGTGCCAAGGCGGTATTGCTGAAGAAACGAATTGACCCAGCCATCGGCCTGCGCCTTGCGCAAATCGTCCAATAAGTCGCGCGCGCTGCGGACGATGTTGCCTCGCGTCGCACCATTTACTGTCGCAGATACCACTAAAGGTGCAAGCACCTCTGGCTCCGACTTGCGGTGAAATGGGCGGATGGAATTACGGGCGGATTCGAGCGATGATGTCATGCGTGCGCTTTGCCGGATAAAGCCCAACCAGACAAGTTTCAGTTGAAACGAAAAAGCCAGCCTTCGTAAGAAGACTGGCTTTAACAATTCAGGTCGAAACCTGAATTCATATCTTGCCCGGCGCCTAAATGTGTTCAGGGGCGCCGCCGGACAAAATCTGTAATTTTTTTAGCGATAACGACGGCAGTTGCTGTCCGACTTGTCAATTGCGCGACCAGCCAAGGCGCCGACCGCTGCACCGATGATGCTACCTTCGGTTTTGTTGCCGCGACGTGCGACTTCATTACCGAGCAGACCACCTGCAACGGCACCGATTATCGTACCGCCTGTTCCCTTGTCGCAACGCGCATTGTTGCGATAATTGTTATTGCGATAGTTGCGAGCCTCGCGGCGATATTCGCGACGCTCATAACGGTCCTGGCGATCATCACGGCTGTAATAGCCATCATTGTAATAATCGCGCGCCATTGCTGGCGTAGCAGAAAATCCGGTTACGGCCGTTGCTGCAAGAACCAGCGCACCGATGCTTTTTTTCAAATTTCTCATCTTCGATACTCCTATGTTATTTCAGGTTCGGCCCGGGATGGGCAAATAGGCAATTTGTTTTGCCAACAATTGCCTTATGGACATCCACTATTGAGCCGAAGCTGAATGCGATTGTTATCGTTCGTTCATCTTTAGAGCCAAAATGATGAACGTGCTTAGGGGTCCCATGGCGACAAAGATCAAGCGTCTGGCGCTTAGCATGGGGTTGGCTGTGCTGGCCGTTGGCGGTGTTCGCACGATTTATCCGAGTGACAGCCAGGACATCACCTTGCGCCAGCTTGCGCTTAACCCCGACAATCCTGCTCAGCGGCAAGTGGGTGCGTTGGAATTCATAGAAGCGTGGGAAATGCGTAGCCGAAATGATGATTTCGGCGGCATTTCGGCACTTACGGCCTTAAACGACGGTCGATTCGTTGGGATTGGCGATGCAGGGACTGTGATTGGTTTCGGATTGACCAAAGATGGGCAGATAGAGCGCTCTTTTATTGCGCCACTACCAAATTTGCGGGGTCCAAATTTGAATTACGAAGACCGCGACAGTGAGGGCATCGCTTTCGATGCCGAGTCCGGCCAATATTGGGTAAGCTTCGAGCAGAAACACGCGATCCGTCGCTACTCAAAATCCTTTGCCCGCCAAACAGGCATGATGCGCTCACGTGAAATGCAGGATTGGCCCGACAATAAGGGCGCAGAGGCCATCATCCGCCTAAAGGACGGCCGCTTTATCGCCATCGCCGAAACCGTCGACGACGGCACCCACCCCGCCATTTTGTTTTCCGGTGACCCAGTTGAACGGGGAAGCACGATCACCCCATTCAGGCTTCGGCCGCCAACTGGTTACCGTGTCACTGATGGCATGCAGCTAACGGACGGCCGAATCATCATGCTCAACCGCTCGATTGGATTTCCTAGGGGGTTTACTGCCAAAGTATCGATGCTTGGTTCAGTAAGCATCAGCCGCGACGCTATTATTACGACTGACGTTATTGCGTCACTTGCCCCACCACTGCTCGTCGATAATATGGAAGGGATTGCGGTTACCAGCGAGGCCGACGACACGATTCTCTGGCTCATCTCTGACAATAATTTCAGCATATTCCAGCGAACGATATTGATGAAATTCCGTCTTTCACCGCAATCAGGCAGCAAAAAGCCGGTGGCATCGACTGCCCCCGGCTTATGATTCGCTTGAGCTAAAGACCGCGTCAGCGGCCCAACGCATTACGCCGCAGCTTTTTGCTTCTTGGCGATTTCTTTCTTAACTTTGCGCGCATTGGTCGAAAGCTTTTCGTCCGAAGTCTTCAACAACCAGTTGTCGAGACCGCCGACATGCTCGACCGAACGCAGACCGTGGGTCGAAACGCGGAACTTGTAACCTTGCTCAAGAGCGTCCGACAACAAAGTGACATTCTGCAGGTTTGGCAAAAACGTGCGCTTTGTCTTGTTGTTGGCGTGGCTCACATTGTTGCCGACCAGACGGCCCTTACCGGTGAGTTCGCAGATGCGCGCCATGATGTATGTCCTGTATAAAATGAGTGTATGCGGAATCACTGACCCGCGAAAGTCGCTGCCCCTAACGCTCCACGCCGAAAAGGTCAAGCCGATGTGTGGTCAAAAGCGGTAATCTCCGCTAGCAAAATCACATGCCACTGACCAAAGCCCGCGAAATGATGAATGAAGCGCTTATTCTTGCCCGCGCTGCAGCCGCGCAAGGCGAAGTGCCCGTTGGCGCAATCGTCGTCAAGGACGGTGTCATTATCGGGCGCGGCGCGAACCGCCCTGTCGATAGTCATGACCCCACTGCCCATGCCGAAATAATCGCCATTCGGGAGGCGGCCGCGCATCTAGGCAATGAACGGCTGATTGGATGCGACCTGTGGGTGACGCTGGAGCCCTGTGCGATGTGTGCAGGCGCAATCTCCCATGCACGCATAGCCCGGCTCTATTATGGCGCTGACGATGCGAAGGGCGGCGCTGTGGCGCATGGCCCGCGCTTGTTTGATCAAGCGACCCTGCACCACCGGCCAGAGGTTTATGCTGGCATCGCCGCCGACGAATCGGCAGCCCTCCTCAGGGAGTTTTTCTCAGAGCGCCGTTAGCGCAAATTTTCGCCGAAAAACGCGAGCGTTCGCGCCCATGATAGATCGGCAGCCGCTTTGTCGAAACGCGGCGTGCTGTCATTGTGGAAGCCATGTTGCGTGCCGGGGTAGAAATGCACTTGAAACCGTTTCTGGTTGGCAATGAGAGCAGCCTGATAAGGCAACCAGCCTGCGTTGATGCGCTCATCGACTTCGGCATAATGCACCAGCAAAGGGGACTTAATCGCAGGCACCTCGTCTGCCTTCGGCTGACGGCCATAATAAGGCACCGATGCAGCCATTTCGGGATAGGCGACCGCCAGCGCATTGCAGACACCGCCGCCATAGCAGAACCCAACCGCGCCGACCTTGCCCGTGCTTTCGGAATGATCACGCAGATATTCAAAACTGGCAAAGAAATCCTCAAGCAATTTGCCTGGATTCAGCTTTGCTTGCAACTCGCGGCCCGTTTCATCATTGCCGGGATAGCCGCCGACAGAGGACAGGCCATCGGGGCCCAGCGCCATATAACCAGCCTTAGCCAATCGCCGTACAACGTCTTCGACATAAGGGTTCAGCCCACGGTTTTCGTGGATTACGAGGACCGCAGGCAGCTTATCTTTTGCCTTGGCGGGCTTGGCCAACAAGCCATTGATGCTGCCATGGCCGTCTGGGCTTGGTACCGTCACGCGCGAGGTGATGATCGCTGGGTCGTCCGCTTTCACTTGCTGTGCAAGCGCATAATCCGGTTTTAGCTGGTTGAGAATCATCAATCCAGTCACACCAGCAGCTGCAAACTTGCCAGCCTCACGGATGAACTCCCGTTTGGTCAGCTTACCGTGGACATAGCCGTCAAAGATTTCGAGGATATAAGGATGAAAATCGCTGGCCTTCATACGTGTTGGCGAATTTGCTGGCTTCATCCCTAAGCTCCTTAATGTACAAAACGGGCGACAACGTCGCGATAGGACCGGCTGACCTTTACCTGAGCGCCGGACTCAAGCACCAGAAAGCATTCGCCATTTGTATGTGGTTTAACTTGGCGCACCTGGTCCAAATTGACAATCGTCGAGCGGTGCACGCGCTGGAATGTGCGCGGGTCGAGCCGCTTTTCCAAATCCTTCATCGTTTCGCGCAAGATCAGCGAATTGTCGGCAGTGTAAATGCACATATAATCGCCTGCCGCATCAATCCGCTCGATACTTTCGACATCGACACGGAAAATCTGGCCGCGATCTTTGACGTTGATAAGCTTCTCAAATCGAGTGGAAGCCATATCCTCGTCAAGTGACCCAAGATTGTCTGCGGCATTTGGCGCAACTTCGTTGATGACGTTACGCAGGCGTTCCAGCTCGTCCGATGTGCGCTTGTCGGCTAGCCTGCTTCGTACGCGGTCCATAGTATCGGCAAGGCGCTCAGGCTCCACAGGCTTCATCAAATAGTCGATGGCCTGCGCTTCAAATGCCTTAATGGCGTGTTCCGAGTAAGCCGTCACAAACACAAACAAGGGTGGGTCAATATCCATGACGCCCTGAACCACCGAAAATCCGTCAAATCCCGGCATTTGGATGTCGAGAAAGACCAGGTCAGGCTTTAACGTCTTGATCTTGCGAATGGCCTCCCGACCGTTGTGGCAGGTTGCAACAATCTCGATATCATCAAAAGGTTGAAGCCGTAATTCGAGTCCCTGAATGGCCAGTTTTTCATCGTCGACCAAAATTGTACGAATGCTCATGCGGATAATATTCCTTGCTGCTTAGCCCCCGCTTGATTCTCTTCCCCTGCTATAATCCTGCTCTGGTAGGGTAGTTCCAACAAAACCTCAAATCCTCCACCAGCTTTCACATAATGCTCAAAGCGTTGGTCGTCGCCATAGGCTTGTGCCAAGCGCTCGCGCGTGTTTGCCATGCCAACGCCTGTCGACAGGCTGTGGTCTTGCTGTCCAGGCTGCAAGCCCGGGCCAGTGTCCGAAACGGTGATCCGAACTCTTTGGCCGACGAGTTGAGCGCTGACGGAAATGTCCGCCCCCTCTTCTTTCGGCGTCACGGCGTATTTGATCGCGTTTTCCACCAGTGGTTGCAATAGTAATGACGGCACCAATGCATTTTCAACTGCCGGGTCGATTGTGAAATATGTCCGCAGCCGTTCTTCAAAACGCATTTTTTCGATATCGAGATACAGCTTCAAGGTCTCGATCTCCTGCGTCAGCGGCACTTTCGCGGCCGCTTCATTAATAAGTGTAAAGCGCAGGAACGAAGACAATCGCGATAACATCGCGTTAGCTTGCTCCGTCTGTTTGAGCAAAACCAGCGTTGAAATGCTGTTCAGCGTATTGAACAGGAAATGGGGATTAAGCTGATAGCGCAACATCGTAAGCTGCGCGCTAGTGGCTTGCGCCTCCAACCGCATCATTTGGTCAGCCTGCTCTTCGGCACGCACGAAATAGTTGATAGCGTAATATAAAGCGGACCAAGCCGCCAGCAGCACTGAGTTGATGTAAATTGCTGCGAGCCATAATTGCGCGAATGGCGTTTCATCGACGCCGTCGCGAATGGTTTGCAGTACCCAGACATCGATATAGGCATAGCCAATCGTTGCCAGCGAGACCGACACGAAGGTCAGACTCCACGTAATAAAAGGCCGCTGCCCGATCAAAAACCTGTAAATGACGGAAAGAAGCAATGTGATGGAATAGCCAGTCACTGCGGATATCAGAATGGGCACAAGGAAGCTTACTGGCTGCCCCTGCGCGATGCCTGATGCTGCGCGCAAAATGACTGCGCCAGCCCAGCCAGCCGAATGCAAGTTCCAAAAAGCGCGGTTTTTGTCCGCAAAGAAGGGTTTGTCCGTAAGCTCTAATACCGCCATATATTTGGTCTAGCCGCATTTCGCGCGCGCATGAAGCCCTTGTTTCGTCTGCCAACAATGTTAGACATTGCGGCGAGAGGATACCCCAATGGACAACCACGAAGACCGCGCAAATTTCCATGATATGTCGCAAAGCACGCAAGAGGATTGGCAAATCATCATGCGACACAACATCCCGTTTTCGCAAGATGGCGGGCGCCGGATTTTGGACCATCTGAAATTGCTTGATGGGGACTTTGGTGGATTTGCAGTCGACCGGCTGACGCATTCCTTGCAGACCGCGACGCGCGCGCACCGTGATGGTCGTGACGAAGATTATGTCGTCATGGCCTTGCTTCATGACATTGGCGATACGCTGGGTGCGGCCAATCATCCGGATATTGCGGCGGCGATATTGAAGCCCTTCGTCTCAGAGAGGCTTCATTGGATTGTTCAAAATCACGGCATTTTTCAGGGTCGCAATTTCTTCCATCATCTCGGTCTCGACCGCGACATGCGGGAGAAGTTTCGCGGTCATGAGTGGTTTGCCGACACCGAAGAGTTTATCGACAAATATGACTGCCCATCATTCGACCCGGATTACGACACGCTCCCGCTCGCATTTTTCGAACCGATGGTGATGAAGCTTTTCCGCAGTCCGCTGAACAGCATTTATAAGCGCGCTGCCGAAACGGTTGCTTAAGCTGTTTCCTGCGGACACCCTTATATCGATGGCCTCTCATGCTTATGTGCACATAATACCGGCTGGGTAACATCGACCAAGCCAGTAATTATACAAGTCACCCCCGAAGGAAATATCATGGCGAAGAGCCAAAAGAAATCGAGCCGTGAAGTCCGCAAGCCAAAAGCCGAAAAGCCAAAAAAGCTAAACGCATCGAACCCGTCGACAAAGGGTAACCCAGCAGGCTTAGGGGATAAACGCTGAGGCGTTAGCGCCCCAGCAATACCCGTGCTTGACCAGCCACCTGCGCCAACATTGCGGGGGTTGGCAGGCCCGTCATGCGGGCACGGTCGACCATTGCCTTGAACGCACGAACACGAACCGCATTTGCCTCAAGCCAGTCTTGCGTATCCTCAAGTGGCTTTTTCGCTCCACGACGTCGCAAGAAGTCCAGACGCATGGTTTGGAAGTCTCTTGCCAGTCCAGCAACCAATAGTCGCTCCCACGGATCTTGCGGATCAATCTGCATTGCTGTTCCCTGCGCCCAGCTAAGGCCAAGGGCATCGCCGATGGCCGTGAAGGCTCGGGTCAGCGCGGTCACATCGCCCTTTTGCGACGACGACAGCGCCGCCAGCCCGATGGCGCCATCAAGCTGCGCCAGTTGCACAAGACGATCCGCGATTTTGCGTGGCGCACCATTTTCCGTCAACCGCGCACCAAAGCGTTCGGTTTGCAGTCGAACGTCATTAGGCAGCAACCCGTCCAATGCAGCCGTTAGCTTCTGTACCACTGGTGCGTAGACAGCGGTGGCTCCGCTAACGTCGCGTCCCTCATGCGCGTTGCGGATGATATCAGCCATCTGCGCGCGGGTTTCTACGGCAGCTTGATTGAACAGCATCAGCCGCACCGATTCTGGCATTGCAGTCGTATCGATTGCATTCCACAAAGACGGCAAAACATAAATACGTTCGGCAACGGCAAAGGCCGCAGCCACATCGCCAAGGCCGCAGCCTTCCTCTTCAGCCAGTTCAAACGGGTGCAGCATGCCAAGCCGGTTGATCATCCGGTTGGCCAGTTTGGTAGCGATGATTTCCTTGCGCAGACGGTGTGCCAAAATCGCCGATTTGTGAGATTTGACCATTAAATCCGGGAAAGCCGCCAACAGTTCGGCGTCCATGGACTCGTCCTGCGCCAATGGTGCTTCCTCAACACCATCCTGCGCTGCAAGCTTAGCTGTAGAGAGCAATATCGCCAACTCAGGCCGGGTGAGACCACGCCCTTCGTTCGCCCGCCGGAACAGCTCTTCATTAGGCGCCAGTCCCTCGACCGCACGGTCAAGACGGCCACTGCCCTCAAATATCTCGATAAGCCGGACATAGGCTGGCAAATCACCAACGCCGCCGGTTTCTGCAATCGACAAAGCAAGCGTCTGAAGACGGTTATCCTCCAAGACCAGATGGGCAACCGCGTCAGTCATTTCGGCCAGCAGAACGTTGCGCGCCGGCTCCTTCAATTTGCCCGCACGCATTTGTGCGTTCAGCGCGATTTTTATGTTCACTTCATTGTCGGAGCAATCGACACCAGCGCTATTGTCGATGAAGTCAGTGTTGATGCGACCGCCACGCAAGGCGTACCCAATACGGCCCGCCTGAGTGACGCCGAGGTTCGCGCCCTCACCAATGACCTGCGCTTGCAAATCTGCACCGTTCACACGGATGGCGTCATTGCCGGGGTCGCCGACATCCAAATGGCTTTCGCTCCGGTCCTTAATGTAAGTCCCGATTCCGCCGAACCACATCAGCTGAACAGGCGCCTTGAGAACTGCCGTCATCAACGCAGAAGGTTCAATTTCTTTCGCATCAATGCCAAGCAAGTCTCTGATTTCAGATGTTGTTTTGATCAATTTCTCCGTGCGGGCGAATACTCCGCCGCCTTTGGAAATCAACTTTGTATCATAATCGAGCCAGCTTGAACGCGGCAGGTTGAACAACCGCTGACGTTCCTTCCAGCTTGCTGCCGGGTCTGGATCGGGGTCAAGGAAGATGTGGCGATGGTCAAACGCTGCGACGACCTTCAGCGTCTTTGAAAGCAACATACCATTGCCGAATACGTCACCCGACATATCGCCGACGCCCGCAACCGTGACAGGTTCCTTTTGGACATCAATACCCATTTCGGCAAAATGGCGCTGCACCGATAGCCAGCCGCCCTTCGCGGTAATGCCCATCGCCTTATGGTCGTAACCAACCGAGCCACCGCTGGCGAACGCATCGCCAAGCCAGAAATTGCGCTCAAGCGCGATAGCGTTTGCGGTGTCGGAAAATGTGGCCGTGCCCTTGTCTGCAGCAACAACGAAATAGGGATCGTCGCCGTCGTGGATAACCACATCGCTTGGATGCACAATCCGGTCGTTGACGATGTTGTCCGTAATAGACAGCAAAGTCCGGATGAATATTTTGTACGCCTCAGTTCCTTCCGCAAACCAGGCATCGCGGTCAACGCGCATGTCAGGCAATCGCTTGGGATAAAATCCGCCTTTTGCGCCGGTCGGCACGATAACCGCGTTTTTGACGCGCTGCGCCTTCATGAGGCCAAGGACTTCCGTACGGAAGTCGTCACGCCGGTCAGACCAGCGCAAGCCACCGCGCGCCACAGGTCCAGCGCGCAAGTGAATGCCTTCGACGCGC
>JANPKN010000216.1:0-15879 GCA_031426075.1 Sphingomonadaceae bacterium | reverse complement strand
CGCGGTGAAAGACGGCGAGGTCTACCTGATTGAGGTAAACCCGCGCGCTAGCCGTACAGTGCCTTTTGTGGCCAAGGCCATTGGCGCGCCAATTGCCAAGATTGCGGCGCGAGTCATGGCGGGCGAAAAGCTAAAGGACCTCCCTCCTATCAATCTCGACATTGACTATATCGCCGTCAAGGAAGCCGTATTCCCGTTTGACCGCTTCCCTGGCGTTGACCCTGTGCTTTCGCCCGAAATGAAATCTACCGGCGAAGTCATGGGCATTGACCGCGATTTCGCGACCGCCTTTGCAAAGTCGCAAATCGGCGCGCGCATGCCACCGCCGATGAGCGGGAAATTGTTTGTTTCTGTCAAGGACACCGACAAGCCAGTAATCGTGCCTGCCGTCCGCCAAGCAATTGAATGCGGTTTCACCGTCTGCGCTACAGGCGGAACGGCGGATTATCTGCTCGCGCAAGGCATCGAAGTTGAACGCGTCAACAAGGTGGCACAAGGCCGCCCGCACATCGTCGACAAGATTAAGGATGGCGAAATCCAACTTATCTTCAACACAACTGAAGGATGGCAAAGCCTGAAAGATAGCGAAGAAATTCGCCGTTCTGCGTTGCTGGGCAAGGTTTCCCAATACACAACCGCAGCTGGCAGCGTCGCCGTTGCACAGGCAATTGCCGCATTGCAACAACGGCAACTTGAAGTTCGGCCACTTCAGGACTATTATTAAGCGGAGCAGTATCGTTCCCCGACAATTGAACTGCATATCGGATTGATGGTTGTCATTTATCCGGTCGGGAAGTTTTTGTGACGAAGGGTTTAGCCTGATGGCGAGTTTTGAGAAATATCCGATGTTGGCCGAAGGCTATGAAAAGCTGACGACTGACTTGAAGCGCCTTCGTGACGAGCGCCCGATGATTGTGGAAGCAATCGAGGAGGCGCGCGCGCATGGCGACCTGTCGGAAAATGCAGAGTATCATGCCGCCAAGGAACGCCAAGGCCAGGTTGAGGCATCGATTTCCGAAATCGAGGACAAGATTGGCCGTGCGCAAATCATTGATCCCACCACGTTGTCCGGCGACAAAATCGTATTTGGTGCAACCGTGACCTTGATGGATGAGAATGACAAGCCAGTGCGCTATCAACTGGTCGGTGAAACCGAAGCTGACGCAAAGGCGGGCCGGATTTCCTACAATTCGCCCTTGGGCCGCGCGCTTATTGGCCGTATTGTTGAGGACGAAGTCGAAGTGACGGTCCCGTCAGGCGACAAATATTATCTCGTGTCGAAAATCGAGTTTATCTGATCATGCACGTCCGCATGCAGCGCTGAACGGTCGAATGTGAAGTTTCCGCGTGGCCCTGTTACCAATGCGTTAGTCGTCATCAATCTGGTGATCGCCGCTATCTTGCTTGTGCCGTCATGGTGGCAATATGCGGTGATATCGGGCGGGCTGTTCCCGATCCGGCTAAGCAATCACAGTGCGGCATTTGCAGATGTAGGCTTTCTGGTTCCTGCGTTTTTGACGCCCTTGTCGGCCGCATTTCTCCATGGCGGAATCGCACATGTCGTGATGAACATGATGATGCTGTTGCTCATTGGAAAAATGGTCGAGCGTGTCATTGGCGGCGGGCTTTATCTCGCGCTCTATATTGCTTCGGCCTATATCGCAGCAGGCACCGAATGGCTTGCATCCTTCATGGCCTGGCCGATGTCGGTTGACATGATGGCCCCAGCAATTGGTGCGAGCGGCGCGATCTCCGGCATTATCGGCGCTTACGTTTTGTTGTTTCCGAACAAGAAGCCGAAGGCTTGGGGACCAATCCCGGCAGAATTTGCACGGCCATTGCACCTGACCATCGCGTGGGCTGGGCTTAATCTTGCGCTCGGTTTTGTAGGCCCTAGCTTAGGCATTGCGATTGCGATTTGGTCGCACATTGGCGGATTTGTAGCCGGACTGCTTCTGGCACGGCCAATGTTGTTGTGGCGGTACCGAAACGCCTAAGGCGGTAAGCAATACGTTATCATCCTGAAAAATATTCAGGATGATAATCGCAGATTTCAAGCGTCGGGTTGCAACAGCTTGTGCAGATGCACCACGACATATTTCATTTCGGCATCGTCGACCGTGCGCTGGGCGGCCGCGCGCCATGCCTCTTGTGCACTAGCAAAGTCAGGGTACATCCCGACAATGTCCAAATTTTCGAGGTCAGTGAACTTTAACGTTTGTGGGTTTTCAACGCGGCCACCA
Organism: Sphingomonadaceae bacterium; assembly: GCA_031426075.1. Classification (GTDB taxonomy): domain Bacteria; phylum Pseudomonadota; class Alphaproteobacteria; order Sphingomonadales; family Sphingomonadaceae; genus Sphingorhabdus_B. The sequence goes on along the minus strand of JANPKN010000216.1, from coordinate 13,636 downwards.
AAAACAAGATGCAATTTCGTATCACTCAAACGACTATCCTTAATTCTTTTCTTTAGCCGCTTCAGTTGCGGCCTGACCTGCCGCCCTTACCGCCAGAGCGGCCTTGCTGACAAGCTCTCTAAACTGCATTCGCATCGCATCGCCATTTAGACCAAGCGTATCGACCTGGCTCATGCCAGCCACTTTTGCAGCTTCGGCCATTTTGCGGGCCTTTTTGTTCAGCTTCTTGCCAGTCTTGCCCAAAACTTTGGTTTCGCGCTCGGTCCGCGGCAACAGCGCGCCGACAATCGCGCCTATGGCAATTCCGCCAAGTACAATCGCGAGCGGGTTTTGATCGATACCATCACTTGTCTTGGCCTTTGCCTTGCGCGCCAGTTCGCGTGACTGTTCGACACCAGCTGTCGCTGCATCCTTGCTCTTTTCAAAAGCTTCGGCGGCCTTTTCACGCGCTGCTGCGCTCGACCGCGCAGTTTTTGTCTTCGCGCTGGCTAGTCCTTCTTTTGCACTGTCTGCTGCGGATTTGATGCTGTCGCCAATCTTGCTCATATACCGTTCCTATATCATTTGCCGTTGGGCGTTTTGGTTTTACTCTGTCGCAGCCTCGAAATCCAACGTGAAATCGGACCGCGCGCCGCAAATAACAACGCACTCATCCCGACAACGCCGATTATAGGTGCATTTTTTTTCGCAATTTGAACTGTCTCGCCAGCTGCTTGAACGGCTTGTGTAGTTTTGCGCTCAACAAGTCGCTTTAGTTGGTGACGCGGATTGAGAATTTGCCGTGTAACAACGAGGCTTCCTTTAAACTTGCGACGCAAATTCCGCCGCTCGGCATTCGATAAAATGACGCTTTGACGGTCAGTGATGACCGGTTCTTTAGGTAAGATCGTCGACATTTTTCTGCATCTCCGGAAAGTAAACCTTCCTCATCCATTTTCGGGCCAGCGCGCCGAAGATGATTCCGATAATCGCAAAGCTGATGGTCACCGACAAGGTGGCCCACAGCGGTCCAATTAATGGCGAAAGCGTGAGCACCAGCCCGATTACGAGCGCTATAGAAGCTCCGCCAAACGCAAAAGCAGCTGCCGCGCCATAGCGGAATGACCAACGGAACACGTGCCGCGTGTAGTCCAACCGCGATCGGTGATAGCGCATCTCTGCTTTTACCATGGCACGCAGATCCTCCATGACCAGCGCAACTTGTTCGCTGGCGGTCGGCTCAATCGGCGGCGCGATTTCTTCCATCGCTTCGGGCTGCTTCTCTTCGATCTTCATCATACCCGCTTATCGGCCATTGGCGGCATTTTGCAATGCCACCTGTGCCTCTACTTAAGCGTCTTTGCCGCCCGAACGCACGAGCCGCGCAAGAATGAAACCGATTGCGGCAGCGGCGCCAATGGCGACTGCCGGGCTTTTGCGAACGAACTGCCGCGCGTCGTCAGCAAGTGCGTCAACATCCTTGGCGTCCATTTTGCCAGCGAAGCCTTCGACCATGTCGGCTGCGCTACGGGCGTAGTCGCCATATTGCTTGCCAACATTATCGTCGATTGTGCCTGCGCTGTCACGGATGAGCTTGCTGATGCTGCCAACCGCTTCGGTGGCGCGATCCTTGCCCTTGGTGGCTGCTGCGCGGACGCTGTCGGTTGCTTGGGCTTTGAAATCATTCATGTCGGATTTGACCTTTGCTTTGACATTGTCAGCCTTGCCTTTGGCAGGCTGTGCTTTTGCGATGGCCTTTGGTGTCGCCGCTTGTGTGCCCGCGGAAGCTGGTTTGGCGGTTGCCTTAGCAGCAGGCTTGGCCGCAGCGGGCTTGCTCACCGGTTTTTTAGCTGTTGCAGGTTTTGCGGTAACATTGAGGTTTTCGGTATCGGCCATAAGAATGACTCCTTTGTAACATGTGGTGGCAAGAGATTACGTCCTGCTACCTACTGATATTTGTATGGTGGGTGCCTTAGTCAACTATAGCACCGCAAATTTAGTTTTAAAATCGATATGTCGGTGCATCGTTGCCAAATCCCTATCACAACGATAGACGCGCTGGCATTGTTCCTCTCACGCATTAATGGACTTTGTATATGACTGCGATCCTCGACATCCACGCACGCCAAATCCTCGACAGCCGGGGTAACCCGACCGTTGAAGTGGATGTGCTGCTTGAGGATGGAAGTTTCGGCCGAGCTGCTGTACCGTCGGGTGCTTCCACAGGCGCATATGAGGCGGTAGAAAAGCGTGACGGCGACGCATCGAGATATATGGGCAAGGGCGTGCTTCAGGCGGTTGAGGCTGTCAATGGTCCAATCTTTGAGGCTTTGGTCGAACTGGACGCCGAGGAGCAGGAAAACATCGATGCGGTGATGATCGATCTTGATGGCACCGACAATAAATCAAACCTTGGTGCAAATGCCATATTGGGCGTCAGCCTTGCGGTCGCAAAGGCGGCGGCTGATGCGCGTGGCCTTCCACTGTACCGCTATGTTGGCGGCGTAAATGCGCACGTCCTACCTGTGCCAATGATGAACATTATCAATGGCGGCGAACACGCCGACAACCCGATTGATTTTCAGGAATTCATGGTCATGCCAGTTGGCGCAGGATCAATATCGGAGGCGGTGCGCTGGGGCTCCGAGATATTCCATACGCTGAAAAAAGGTCTGCACGAGAAGGGCCTTGCAACATCGGTTGGTGACGAAGGCGGTTTTGCACCCAATTTGGCATCCACCCGCGACGCGCTTGATTTCATCATGGTGTCAATTGAAAAGGCCGGGTTCAAAGCGGGCGACGATGTCGTATTGGCGCTGGATTGCGCCGCAACCGAATTCTTCCGCAACGGCAAATATGAAATTTCGGGTGAGGGGCTTTCGCTAACTCCGCACGAAATGGCCGATTACCTTGCCGCATTGTGTAAGGACTATCCGATCCTGTCGATCGAAGACGGCATGAGCGAGGATGACTTTGAAGGCTGGAAGGCCATTACCGACAAAATCGGGCATGAGGTGCAGTTGGTCGGCGATGACTTGTTCGTAACCAACCCTGAACGCCTATCGATGGGCATCGGCAAGGGTTTGGCGAACTCCCTGTTGGTAAAGGTCAACCAGATCGGAACACTGACGGAAACGCTGGCAGCAGTATCCATGGCGCACCGTGCGTCTTATACCGCCGTGATGTCGCATCGTTCCGGCGAAACCGAGGACGCCACGATTGCTGACCTTGCGGTCGCAACAAACTGCGGTCAGATCAAAACCGGAAGCTTGGCCCGTTCGGACCGGTTGGCGAAGTATAATCAGCTTATCCGTATCGAAGAAGAGCTTGGCGCATCTGCGATCTATGCTGGTCGGGGAATATTCCGCTGACCGCGATATTCTTGCCATTTTGTGTAAAATATGATTCTGTCTGATGATGGTGCGCGGCAACAAAAAACCTGATTATCTAAAGTCGGTGTTCGGCCCTGCTCTGGCGCTGGTGGCACTGTTAGGCATAGCGTCCTATGCCTTGTTAGGACCGACGGGCATCATCGCCTGGACCGACTATCGCGCAGCATTGAGCGAGCGTAAAATCGAACTGGCGAAGTTGCAGAAGGAGCGGGACGCGTTGCGGAACCGTCAGCTATTGCTGGATCGGGACAATGTCGACCCCGATCTTGCGGGCGAATTAATGCGTAAAGAATTGAACGTTGTTGCCCCTGATGAAGTTGTCGTTCCCTTGAACTGACTCCGTGTCTGCGGGGGGAATAGCTATGCAGTGCTTTACGTTGCGGAAAAGCGCTTTTCACCTTAGCTGATTTTGACTAGGCGACTTTGCATTCCAATATAAAATTCCACCAAAGGAAATAATTTTGGCCACTACCCCAGCGAAAAAATCTTCTTCCAAGAAGGCAAGTGTCAGCGAAGACGCGGCACGTGCTAACCGGGAGCGTCCAAATGAGCCAATGCCGTATAAGGCGAGCAAGGAAGAGCTTTTAAAGTTCTATCGCGAAATGTTGCTCATCCGGCGGTTTGAAGAAAAGGCTGGGCAGCTTTATGGTCTGGGGCTGATTGGTGGTTTCTGCCATTTGTATATCGGGCAAGAAGCGGTCGCGATTGGTCTTCAGTCGGCACTAACGCCGGGCAAGGACAGCGTGATTACAGGTTATCGCGACCATGGACACATGCTGGCTTATGGTATCGATCCTAACGTTATCATGGCTGAGCTTACTGGCCGCGCTGCTGGTATTTCCAAGGGCAAGGGCGGATCGATGCACATGTTTTCGACCGAACATAAATTTTACGGCGGCCACGGAATCGTTGGCGCGCAGGTCTCCCTGGGTGCGGGCCTTGCATTTGGGCACAAATATTCCAACGATGGCGGCGTATGCTTGGCCTATTTTGGCGATGGCGCGTCCAACCAGGGGCAGGTGTACGAAAGCTTCAACATGGCGGAGCTTTGGAAACTGCCTATCATTTTCGTGATCGAAAATAACCAATATGCGATGGGTACGAGTGTGAACCGTGCCTCTTCGGAAGACCAGCTCTACCGTCGCGGTGAAAGCTTCCGTATTCCCGGTATTCAAGTCGATGGGATGGACGTACTGGCGGTGCGCGGTGCAGCCGAAGTTGCGCTGGATTGGGTACGTAGCGGCAAGGGACCTGTGCTGTTGGAAATGAAAACCTACCGTTATCGGGGGCACTCCATGTCTGACCCTGCGAAGTACCGCAGCCGTGACGAGGTCCAGTCGGTTCGCGACAACAGCGATCCGATTGAAGGTTGCAAAGCCTATCTGGCTGAAATGGGTGTCGGAGAAGACGAGCTTAAGGTCATTGAAAAAGAGATCCGGACAATTGTGAACGAGTCTGCAGATTTTGCCGAAAGCTCGCCAGAGCCCAATCTTTCTGAAGTGTATACTGACGTGTTGGTGGAGCAATATTGATGGCAATCGAACTTAAGATGCCGGCGCTTTCGCCAACGATGGAAGAAGGCACTTTGGCCAAATGGCTGGTCAAAGAAGGCGATAGCGTAAAGTCAGGCGATATCCTTGCCGAGATCGAAACTGACAAGGCGACGATGGAATTTGAAGCGGTGGACGAAGGTGTGATTTCGTCGATTACGGTTGCTGAAGGTACCGATGGCGTGAAGGTTGGAACGGTGATCGCGTTGATCACAAGTGAGGGTGAGGAAGCAGCTCCCGCGCCTTCTCCAAAGCCGCTCGCATCGAGCCCAGTCGAGATGCCAGTAATTAGCGCGCCAACGCCCGGTGTCTCGTCTTCGCTCGACACGAACGGGACGGGGGGTACAACACCGTCAAAGGCGGAAGCCAAGGCTGCTAAGTCTGACCCAGTCCTTGCCGACGGCACCGCAATGCAATCTGTCACCCTGCGCGAAGCTTTGCGCGATGCCATGGCGGAAGAAATGCGCAGCGACGACCGCGTGTTTGTCATGGGTGAGGAAGTCGCCGAATACCAGGGCGCCTACAAAGTCACGCAAGGTCTGCTCGACGAATTCGGCGCGCGCCGGGTTATCGATACCCCCATCACCGAATATGGTTTTGCTGGCGTCGGTACTGGTGCAGCGATGGGCGGACTTCGACCCATCATCGAATTCATGACCTTCAACTTTGCGATGCAGGCGATTGATCACATCATCAACTCGGCCGCGAAAACCAATTATATGTCGGGTGGGCAAATGCGATGCCCCATCGTATTCCGTGGTCCCAATGGCGCGGCAGCGCGCGTTGGTGCGCAGCACAGCCAAAATTACGCACCTTGGTATGCAAGCGTGCCCGGACTGATCGTGATTGCACCATTTGACGCTGCCGATGCTAAGGGTTTACTCAAGGCAGCCATCCGGTGTGAAGATCCCGTCGTTTTCCTTGAAAATGAACTTCTATATGGTCGGACCTACGAGGTTCCAATCGGCGACGGTCATGTCCTGCCCATTGGTAAAGCGCGGGTCATGCGGGAAGGAACCGATGTAACCATTGTGAGCTATTCCATTGGCGTTGGCCTGTCGCTTGAGGCCGCTGACAAGCTGGCAGAAGACGGGATAAGTGCCGAGGTTATCGACCTGCGCACCATCCGTCCGTTGGACAAGGCAACTGTGTTGACGAGCCTTGCAAAGACCAATCGCTTGGTCGTTGCCGAAGAAGGCTGGCCAGTGTGTTCGGTTGGCAGCGAGATTCTCGCTATCTGTATGGAGGAAGGCTTCGACGATCTGGACGCGCCCGTGCTTCGGATCACGAACGAAGATGTGCCCATGCCATATGCTGCAAATCTCGAAAAAGCGACGCTTGTAAATGCCGACAAGATTGTCACGGGAGTGCGCAAAACCCTTGGGCTTTGATCGCCAAATTTAATATTGATGGTTCATACTGACGGACAGGTCGCAGGGGTCACGTTTTCAATGTTATAAATACCGACGCTGCCAGGCGGGCCAATCAAGTCGCGTTTTTCCCGAACGACCATTGATGCTACTTGACTGATCGTGTGGTCTGTCATGCGAGAAAAGCCATTTATGAATAATGGTTTGAATTGATATTGTAGCTCGACAAACATGATGCTTCCGCCGGGCGGCGGCGATATTTTGCGACCAGCGGGACCGATTCCTGTTTCGCTCGTCGATGTCGCAGTTGTGCCATAGCTAGAGGTATATTGGGTCGCCGTTCCTCCGCACCGTTGCCATCTGATGCGGTAGCGCGGTTCATCCGGATTAAAGGAAGCTACCTCTTCAAAACTGGATAAGATAATTCGGGTGTTGCCGCGAATGGATGGTTCTCCGGTGTCAGGGTCAACATAGGAATGGCTCCCGCCCGCGGCAATTCGGCCACCTTCCCGCATGGCGCCTTCAAACACGTCTTTTATCTGTGCTTCAGATATCGTTTTAGTGCCGTTGGGCGTGCTCGACCCAATTCGTGCGGCACTGTCCGCAGTGTGCATCGTTATTTGGTTCAGCTGCATTGATACGGATGCATAATTGGCAATTTCGACGCCACCTATCGTCAGTCCAAGAAAAAAAGGTAGCGACATTGCCATTTCGACCATCGCGAGGCCACTCTCGTTGCGCTTCAAACGGTTCAATGTGGGATGCAGAATGCCGGTCATTACGTTACTCCGACGGACAATCTGTTTGCACGGGCGTTCCATTGGCGGATTGTTCCCCATAAGGTTGGTTGGCGAGAATGGAATTCGTTTCAAGTTCAACATTTGCTGGCCAGCCCATTATTTTTGCTATTGGGAATAGCCGAGCGTAGCTGACGGTGTATTTGATCAGAACTATGTCTTTGGCGCCGCCTTGGCCGTCGGAACCGCCATCGGCATCCCATATCCCGTTTTTGTTTGCGTCTATAAAAATTTCTCCCGGGTCGCAGTGCAAGTCTGCATTAATCGGATCCTCAATCACGGTTTCCGCGCGGGTAAGCGCCACTTCAGAAAATGTCTTGTAATAGCGGCGTGTCGCCGTGACCTTGGCACTCGGAGCGAGCGCCAGAACCGCTTCTTTCACGCGAAGATCAACGAGCGCTAGTTTCGTTGAGTCTGCCGAACTTTCAAGCGCGGACGTTCGTGCAGCCGTTTGCATGGCTCCATCAAGGGTGGCGCGAACAAAATAGCTATGGCCGATATCCATCGTGCCCAGCACCATGAACATAGCCACAGGCGCAATAAGACCGAATTCCATGGCGGTGGCCCCCTCATGATCGTTCAGCATTTTTGGTAATAGCGATTTGTTCATGACAACGACGTTATTCTGTCAGTCGAAGCGCTGATATCTCAGCAGCAATGGCTTTGAAGTTGGCAATTAAGCTGCTGACACTTGTCGCTTCAAAAAATTTGCCGGGCGTCGCACATGCTCGCAATCGATCATTCGTGCTAGATGTTACGTTTCCGTATGAAACGACCCATAAGCTGATATTTCTGTTTTTGATTTCCGAGCATAAAGCTGCGGTTCGTGCATCGGCCAAATCGTTAAGCTGGGCAGTTGTGGGTTCTGATCCGATTGGGGTTTGACGACGATCATACCAAGGTATTCCATATGGTGAATAAATGGCTGGTCCAACGTTTGTTTCGCCGTCTGTCATGAAGACCATATGCTGTTCAATGATCACATTTCTTGGCGCATTTAGAGACGCGAACATCCCCGTCGGCGACATGACCCGCGCGCCCCACAACAGGCCGGTATCGTGAGACGTCAGGCCGCCAATAGACAGGCCGTTAACGTAATTACGAAAATTAGTCGGCGTCCATTCGGCGAATTTTTGCGCAGCCGACGGGCAGACTGAGGACGGGACGGGCATGCTGACGGTGTCGTTTTTGCCGATAAATATATTGTTTAACGTTCGGGTTGCGGAACGGCTTTTAATGCCGAAGATGTTCGTTGTTACAAGGTAGCGCTCCCACACGGCGGTTGGCAACAAAGGCCCCCATTGGGTTTCAACATCCGGGGTCGGTAGCATGTCAATATTCATGTCAAATGCGCTTGACGGAATTGGGGCCCAGTCATCGAGCGGATTGTCGTCTGGCCCGCGATAAGTCTGCCTTTCCTCAATGCAGCCGGTCCATTCAACCGGGGTATTCGCACCATTTGTTCCCAACGGAAGGAGCACCGATGAACGATACGTATTGGAGGATCTGTCTTTGAGATTACTGACGTCGAACGTGGCGGGCTTGTATGTCCATCCGGCAAAGGAAGCGTTTCTGGTCCAGGTTATGGGTGTCGTCGTCCGTAATGTTACTGTCTGTTCGGACCGACCAGCGTCCTTGGATTGCAGGATGCAGCTGCCCTTTTTGTTCAATTTTGTGTTATCACCTGTAAATATGAAACGATAGGAACGTGTCGCCGTTGCCGTCATCTGCTGGTAGGTCTTGGTCAGTGTGGCGTCAGGTTCAATTGGTGTTACTGGACTTTGCCCAATAAGAGTGGTGCCAGCTGTCGAAACTGGCGTGGGGGAAGGCGCGGTCGTTGGGCATTCGGCGGGTATTACGGACGAATACCAAATATAGGTGACTCCATTCTGCGTGACATTCTGGCTGGTGTTTTGCCAAGCTGTATCTGCAACTGCCGAATTATTTGTGCTAATGGTAATAGGCGCGCTTTCCGTGCCATAGGTAGGCGTAGCGGTGGCACCGTTGGTAAGGGTGGCTTCCCGTGACTGGTAGGACCATTGGTCGGCCATGTAGTCCAGAGGCAGCAGCCGTCCGACGTTTACGTTATTGGCATAGGGTACAAAGCCAAATCGGAGCTGAACCGCGCCCGTATTGGTGTTGGTGGGATCACCTGTCTCCCCGCAATCTGCGGCGGATACGTCAGAGATATTCTTTTTGGCCAGTGCTTCGTAAAAACATTTCACGGCCTTGCGAAGACCGGAGATTTTAGTTTCAGTCGATCCGGATGCAGGGTCACCCATTGACCCGGTCGTATCCAATACGAACATGACATCGCTGTTGGGGATGCGCAATTCGGCCCGACAACGGACCGACACAACTTTGGCCTTTTGCCCAAGCACTTGCATCAACGCCATCGGGACAACAGTGGATGCCGTTCCAACAACGTTTCCCGCTGATTCCGTGAAACTGCGTTGAAGGCCCCGGGACCCGTAAGCGCCGCTGACGAAATTCTGATCGAACATATTTAGTGCCTTGTCGCCAGCGGCGCCATCATTTGCGTCCCAAGTGCCCACACCCATCGTTTTACGACCGATCAGCGCGCCTGCGTCACAAGCACCTTGCAACCGCGAGTGAGTGAGATAGATGCGGCTCATGTCGACACCGCCCCCTATTAATCCAATGACAGGAATGATCGAAGCGGCAAACAGCGCTATAATGTTGCCTTCCTCACTGCCACCGAGGCGTGACAGCACCCCTGACATAGCATCGGAATTTGCATTTTTTATCACGGCGGTTGTCTCCAAAAGCCCGGCATGGTTTCGTGGGCCGCTATGTGCGTGCCATAGTAACCTTTCCTTGAAGAGAAAGAGTTTTCATAATATTAACAATGACTTCGCTATACACGAAGTTACAAATTCATGATGCGCAATACTCAAGAAATGACTCCGCCAACCAATTTGGCCATTGCGTATGCGCCACTTCGTGTACGGTCTGCTTTTGCTTTGCTTCTGCAAATCGACAATCGTCTTGCCAATATTTTGCGCAGCTCCCGCGAACCGATGATCGGACAAATCAAGATGGCTTGGTGGCGCGAGGCATTTGGCCAAGCACCGCATCAGCGACCCAAGGGGGAACCATTGTTGCAGGCTCTCACCGAAATAGATGACCTCATCCCCCATACGGCACTTGAGGCATTAGTCTTAGGTTGGGAGATTTTGCTAGGCAGCGAACGATGGAATCAGGAAGATATCGATAGGCATTCAGACCTGCGCACAGAAGCAATATTCCAGACTTTTGCGGACTGGATCGGCAGCGAGCGAGATATTCTGCCCATTGGGCGGCTATGGGCACTGGAGTCGCTGCGGATGGCCTTTCCAGAGCGCATCGCGGACAATATCACTCTCCCACCTGCGCCGATTCCCAAGGTACGGGCATTGCGCCCACTGTCTATTCTAGCTCTGTCTATGCGAACGGATTCGGGGCTTCGCCTGGTTTGGCATGCCTTGACGGGGCATTAGGAACATGGCCTTTACGCCATAACAAGCTTTGGGGGGCAAGTGTGATGCAGCGAGTGTTGATTGGTGGCGTGGCGGCGCTCTTAATGGCTGGGGCGGGGCTTGTATTTTGGCAGACGGAAGCCAATCAGGAGATCGCCATCCCTGCAGCGCCGCCGCCCGCCGCTATTTCTGACAAGTTGCCCCAGGCAGATTCCAACGCGCCAGCCTTTGGTGCGGCGCCACCCACCCCGCCTGAGGCGCCGAAAGCCAGTCGTGAGGAAGTCCGTTTCAACCGGTACGACCGTAACAAGGACGAGCTTGTTTCGCGCATCGAAATGATGGGCAGCCGGACAAAGGCGTTCAAGGCGCTAGATACCGATGGCAACAATCTGCTGACTTTCGAGGAATGGGCTGCAGCTACGGGAAGACGCTTTGCCGGTGCCGATATTAACAGCGACCAGCTGCTTACCCGAAAAGAGTTCGCCAAGACACGGCCAAATTTGCCCGCAAAGCCGGGATGCCGCTGTTAAGCTGCTATGTCCTGCGCCGCGATCCAGGCGTTAAGGTCCGTCCGCGCTCTGCCAGTCATCGCTGCTTTGCGCGACTTCTTGTGCACTTTTTCATCAAGCGGCGCGAACAAACCAAAGTTGATGTTCATCGGCTGATAATCGTCGGCAAGCGCGTCGCCGGTTATATGGCCGAGCAATGCACCAAGGGCTGTGGTTGAGGGCGGCGGCGTCACTTCGCGACCGGCAAGGTCTGCAGCAGTCATAACGCCAGCAATGAGGCCGACTGCGCTGCTTTCGACATAGCCTTCGCAGCCCGTGATCTGGCCTGCAAACCGGATGTGCGGCGCTGATTTCAACCGCAGTTGGCGGTCAAGTAAGATGGGAGAGCGGATAAACGTGTTGCGATGCAAGCCGCCAAGGCGCGCAAACTCGGCCTTTTCGAGACCCGGTATCGTACGCAGCAATTCGACCTGCGCGCCATGTTTCATCTTCGTTTGAAATCCGACCATGTTCCACAATGTGCCTTGCTTGTTGTCCTGTCTGAGTTGCACCACGGCGTGCGCCCAGCGCCCGGTTCTCGGGTTATCAAGACCGACCGGCTTCATTGGGCCAAAGCGTAAAGTGTCGAGCCCGCGCGAGGCCATGACTTCGATTGGCATGCAGCCTTCAAAATATGGCGTGTTGGTCTCCCATTCCTTGAATTCAGCTTTCTCGGAATCAAGCAACCCTTGATGAAAGGCGCGATATTGGGTTTCGTCCATCGGGCAGTTTATATAGTCCTTGCCTTCGCCTTTGTCCCAGCGAGAGGCGTACCATGCAATGTCCATGTCGATGCTGTCATGGTAGACAATCGGCGCAATCGCGTCGAAAAAGGCCAAACGGTCTTGACCGGTTTTGGCCATGATGCTTTCGGCCAGGTTCGTAGCGGTCAACGGGCCAGTGGCAATGATGACAGGACAGTCGGTTGGAATTACATCCACCCGTTCGCGAACAATTTCAATATTATTGTTATCTTGCAGATGTTTGGTGACTATTTCTGAGAAAACATCACGATCAACGGCCAGCGCAGATCCTGCCGGAACCTTGGCAACTTCAGCGGCCTGCATAATGAGCGAGCCCAAATCACGCATTTCCTGATGCAGCAGGCCAACCGCATTGTTCTCCGCGTCGTCGGACCGAAAGCTGTTCGAACAGACCAATTCGGCAAGGCCATCGGTCTGGTGGGCGGGGGTCATTTCGCCTGATCCGCGCATCTCGGACAGTTTTACGCGCACTCCGCGCTGGGCGAGCTGCCAAGCTGCTTCGCAACCAGCAAGGCCGCCACCGATAATCTGAACATCAAAATTTTTGGTCATGCTGGCGCGGCTATCAAAAATCTTTGGCGCTGCACAGGCAAAAGCGCCATGATGCGCTATGGGATTTACACCTAACGCTTCGGGCGACCGGACTATCTTGCGGCCAATGTTGATGCCGCCGCCGGTTGACGCACACAAATACAGTCGTGGGCACGCGATGGTGTGGAGTGGCCCTGCGCTGCACACTGGCGCTTCAAGGCTGTCTGCGCAGGCCGCGTTGGCTGTCGGGGCGGGCTTGGTTACTATTGTTGGTCAGCGGGAAGCTCTGGCGGAACATGCGGCCAATGTGACAGCGATAATGTTGCGCGAAGCTGATGCTGACTCCGGATTTGTGGATGACCGCGTGACTGGCTTTGTAGTTGGTCCCGGAGCGGGGAAAGAGGTGCAATATGCTGCCCTCAAGATACTTGGCCTTAACATTCCAACAGTGTTGGACGCTGACGCGCTGACTGCATTTGAAGGCGACCCGAGCATGTTATTCAATGCAGTCAATCCGACTGACGTCATGACACCGCATATGGGTGAATTTCGCCGCCTTTTTCGCGATATTGCAACGGAAAATCGTCAGGAAGCCGTCCGTCGCGCGGCGAAACGGGCGCAATGTGTTGTTCTTTTAAAAGGGCCGCATACATCGGTAGCCGCGCCCGATGGCCGCAGTTTGGTCAACCGCCATGCGTCGCCGTGGCTGGCGACAGCGGGATCGGGGGATGTGCTGGCCGGTTTGATTTGCGGATTACTTGCACAGGGGGTTTCATCCTTTGACGCAGCCTGTATCGGCGCCTGGTTGCATGGCGACATTGGCGTGCGCGCCGGGCCGGGGCTGACGGCGGATAGCATGATTGGCCATATTCCACTTGTCTTGCGCGGGTGTTTGAACGATGCACCAGACCATGGCTCAGGATCTCGCACATAAACGACCTTATCTGCTCGGCAGTCTTTTTGCGGGGATAAGTTTTCCCGCAACATGGCTGTTCCTGCCGCTGGATGGCGGCTTGTTTGCGATGATCTGGAAAATGGCTGCGGTGGGTTTTCTGGTGCCCTTTGCGTTGCGTCGGCACCATACGGGCGAGTTTGTGCCTCTTGCCATCATGCTGGCATTTTATGCTTTGGGTGATGGACTGATTGAACTCAGCATGGTGGCTGGCGCTGTCGCTTTTGCCGCTGGCCATCTGGTCGCAATCTTCATCTATTTTCGGCATCGACGG
>JANPKN010000215.1:0-1630 GCA_031426075.1 Sphingomonadaceae bacterium | reverse complement strand
ACCCCAACCAAAGCAGGGCGCAGCAAGCGGTCCTTGATCATGTAACCGGCCTGCATTTCGGCCACGATGATACCGGGTTCAACATCGGTGCTCGGGATTTCGACCATTGCCTGATGCTGGTTGGGATCAAGCGGCATGCCCATGGCGGCGATGCGCGTGATGCCGTTTTTCGCAAAGACGCTGTCCAACTCGCGGCCAGTTGCCTCAAGACCAATCACAATCGGCTTCATGGCTTCGCTCTCGCGCATTTCGGCGGGGATCGCTTCCAGCGCGCGTGACAGATTGTCGGACACAGACAACACATCGCGCGCAAAGCCGGTGGCGGCATAAGCGCGCGCATCCTGAGCTTCTTTTTCCATACGACGGCGCACATTTTGCGTTTCGGCCTGCGCGTACAAAACCTCCTGCTTGGCAGCAGCAAGCGCTTCTTCAAGCGCCGCAACCTTGGCATCTGCAGCGTCGGTCGCCTCTGGCGTATCGTCCTTCATATGCTCTGGTACGCCTTCAAGTTCGTTTTCTACCGCAATATCCGCAGTCGCTGATTTCTTGTCTGTCATAAACCTGATTAACCCATTTACGTTGCGACACTGTGGTCGTTTGTTCCTGTGCGCATATAGAAAGCAATTCTATTTCATCAAGCCGCGTGTCATTTAATTAAACGACCGAGCGCTTGTGCGGTGAAGTCAACCATCGGCACTATTCGCGCATAATTCAGCCGTGTAGGGCCAATCACACCAACGACACCAACCACCTTGCCGCCCGCCTCACGATAAGGCGCGGCAATCACCGATGATCCCGATAGCGAAAACAGATTATTTTCAGAACCGATAAAAATGCGTGTCGACTGCGCTTCCCGCGCGCTGTCGACCAGCCTTGCAATTTCCTCTTTGCTTTCCAGTTCGTCCAGCAATTGCCGCACACGATCGAGGTCAGCAGCAGCCGCATCGTCGATCAGGTTGGACTGCCCCCGCACGATCAGGACTGGCCGGTCATTCGCATCGAGCGACCAGATCGCAAGGCCATCACGCACCAGTTTCTGGCTCGCGACATCAAGTTCGGCTTTCTCAGCGCGAATCTCGCTATCAAGGCGGATCAGAGCTTCCGACAAGGTCAGCCCTGACAAGCGTGAAGAAATATAATTCGCCGCCTCGACCAGCATGGATTCGCTGATGGCGGGGTCAATCGATACAAGCCGGTTTTCCACACTGTTGTCCGAACCGACCATGATGGCGAGGACTTGCGATGGCGACAGGCGCGCGAAACTAAATGCCTTCAGGACCGCGTCACGCTTTGGCACAAGCACAATACCGGCGCAGGCGGACAGTCCCGACAGAACCGACGTCGCGGCCGCCAGCGCCTCTTCAATTGGCCCATCGCCCGTGATTTGCGATTCAATCGCACGTTGTTCTTCGGCAGAAGGCTCCGCCGACTGCATCATGCCATCCACGAACAATCGAAGCCCGCTTTCCGTTGGCACGCGTCCAGCGCTGGTGTGCGGCGACGCGAGATATCCGGCTTCCTCCAGATCCTGCATGACGTTGCGGATCGACGCTGGTGACAGGTTCAAGCCTGCAAATTTGGAAATGGTACGCGAACCCACAGGCGCGCCATTGTCCAGATAGCTTTCGAC
>JANPKN010000214.1:0-45930 GCA_031426075.1 Sphingomonadaceae bacterium | reverse complement strand
TTGATGCAGAAACGCGCTGCGCCAAAGCCACTGTCTTTTCCCAAGGAACACCTCGACGTCGTGCGAGAAGGCATGAATCTGGTCGTCAATGGAGCCGGGACCGCAGTCCGTAGCAAGCTACAGCTTGAAGGTATCGCCATGGCAGGAAAGACCGGCACGGCGCAGGTTCGCCGGATCGCAGGCTCGCAACGCGGACAGTCCGGTGAATGGAAATATCGCGATCACGGCCTGTTCGTTTGCTTCGCGCCGGTTGATCAGCCACGTTATGGCGCGGCCGTCGTCATTGAACATGGCATGGGCGGCGCACGCGCAGCCGCCCCGATTGCCAAGGACGTGCTCACTTTCATCTATGACCGTGAACAGGCGATGGCCGCGCTTGAGGTGCTTGAAGCTGGCTGGGGTGGCAACATTGAACAGCGCATTGCGTCAAAATACGCAGCGTTCCAAGGACAGCCGGCGCCCCCGCCACCGCTGGATCCGACAGCATGAACAGTATCGTCCCTGCCCCCATCGCCACCCTGCCGTGGCGCGTCATTTTCATCCTGATGGCTTTGGTAGGCTTCGGCGCCACCGTGCTCTATTCCGCGGCTGGTGGCCATTTTGAACCATGGGCTGGCAAGCATGTTATCCGCTTTTTGATCCTTCTGGGCATGGTGATCATCATGTCACGCATGAAGCTGGAATTCTGGAAATCCATAACCTTTCCGCTCTATCTGGCTTTGCTGTTGATGCTTGTGGTTGTCGAACTCATGGGTTTCGTAGGCGGTGGCAGTCAGCGCTGGATCAACCTTGGCATCATCACGCTTCAGCCATCTGAGCTGATGAAGCCGGTCATGGTTCTTGCCGCAGCTTGGTTTTTCGACCGGCTGCCGCCGAACCGGATCTTTGGTATTGATGCAGTCTGGCCGCTTGGCGCGCTACTGCTGCTACCGAGCATTCTCGTAATCATCCAGCCGGATTTTGACGCTGCCATCGCATATGCCTTCGGACTTGGGGTGGTTGGCTTCATGGCTGGCCTGCCATTGATCTATTTTATCGGCGCAGGGGCTGGCGTCGCCATTCTAGCGCCTCTGGTCTACTTCTTTGGCCTCAAACCTTACCAGCAAGACCGCGTCCTGATTTTTCTCAATCCGGAAAACGACCCGCTTGGCGCTGGCTATCACATCACCCAATCGAAGATCGCCATCGGTTCCGGCGGCATCTTCGGCAAAGGCTTTGGCAATGGCACACAAAGCCATTTGGATTACCTTCCTGAAGGACACACCGACTTCGTTTTTGCAACGATGGCTGAAGAATGGGGCATTGTCGGCGGGTTTACCATTATCTTCCTCTATTTCCTGCTGATGCGCTGGGGCCTTAAGGTCGCGATGCAGAGCAAGACACGTTATGGCCAACTGGTCGCTGCTGGCCTGACCTGTACGATATTCTTCTACATCATGATTAACCTGCTGATGGTCGTCGGCCTCGCGCCCGTCGCTGGTATTCCCCTGCCATTCGTCAGCCACGGCGGATCATCGATGCTAACGATGATGCTGTGCGTCGGAATTATCATGTCCATCGAACGCCACCCGGGCGCAAAGCGCGGCCAATTCCAATAAATCCGGCAGGCGCGCTTGACAAAGCCTACGAATCCCATCAAAGGCGGCGCTCCAAACGGGACTGCGCATCTGGCCAGCCCGAAATGGGGACGCTTAGCTCAGTTGGTAGAGCAGCTGACTCTTAATCAGCGGGTCGTGGGTTCGAACCCCTCAGCGTCTACCATTTTTTCAATGGTTTAATAGGATTGATGAGGGCGGACTCGGGTCTGGCCTTGACCGGACGGCGTGTTTTAAATCCGTCCGGTTAGACCTTATCGGCTGCCGCCCACAACCCGCCATTTAGAATGGGTTCCATCTGTTTGATATGAACTCGGTGCAGTCTTGCAAGGATACCACCAGATGGATTGTAGTTCGGAGTACTACCAAATTTCCAGTTACGACGATGAGGCCCTTTGGATCCCAGATGGGGGCTAAATTCTTTCTTCGACCGAAATGTGACAATTAGCGTCTATATTACAGGATGTTATCAAATACGATCAAATCGGCGGTGCTTGCGGACGCACATGAGGCAACGGGCTCCGCGGGCAAAGGAGGTATTGCGATGCCGGCGCCGCTTTGTAAACTCGGTGGGCGACGAGGAAGAATGGCGCGCGTTCCATGGCTGAAAATTTAGCACCGATACCATTGTTGAGGCGAGGCGATCCAGCGCACAGGTTCCATGCACGCGCGCTTAACGGTAGTCAGAATTATAATTTTGATTTAGCCGCAGGCCGACATTTGCTGCTTCTGTTTTTTGGTTCTGCGGCTGAACCTGCCAGTGTAGCAGCCCTGCAACTTGTAGCTGCCAACCGTTCCTTGTTCGACGATGTTTCTGCCTGCTTCTTTGGAATTACCACGAATCCAGCCGACGAAACTAATCAACGTATTGCTCAATCCTTACCGGGCATACGCTTCTTTCTTGATTATGATCGCCGCGTGAGCGCGCTTTACGGCGCAGCTCCAGGAACGGAATCTGGCAGTCACATTAATAGACCACACTGGGTACTGCTTTGTCCGCAGCTTCGTGTTCTTGCCACTTACGAACTAGATGAAGGTGTGTCCGCATTAGCGCATCTTTCCTCCGTAAAAGGTGCCGAAGGACGCTCCCAATGGGCCCCTGTTTTATCACTTCCGAATGTGTTTGAACCGGAGTTGTGCCAAAAACTCATTCAACTTTACGAACAGAATGGAGGCCAACAGAGCGGTTTTATGCGGGATGAGGATGGGAAGACCGTTTTAAAGATCGATCCAACGCACAAAATCAGAAGTGACTTTAGAATTACGGATATGGAGCTTCGCAAGTCTCTCGTTCATCGCATCCACGACCGTATTATTCCCGAAATACAGCGCGCGTTCCAGTTCAACGCAACGCGGATCGAGCGTTATATTGTGGCTTGCTACGATGCAAATGATGGAGGGCATTTCAGGCCCCATCGTGACAACACCACGCGCGGCACCGCACACCGACGATTTGCTGTTACGATTAATCTCAACGCCGACGATTATGAAGGCGGCAATCTCCGGTTTCCTGAATTTGGACCGAGCACTTACCGCGCATCGACAGGGGGTGCCATTATATTCTCCTGCTCATTACTGCACGAGGCCACGCCAGTGACAAATGGGCGCCGCTACGCATTCCTGCCGTTTTTATATGACGATGCCGCAGCAGCGATAAGACAAGCTAATAACCAGTTTCTCGGCGACGACGTGGGCGTTTATCAAGTTCAGAAAACCAATAGCACTCAATCGGCAAATTTTTGATCGCACTTCGGCATTGGAAATAGTGGGCCCCGCATCCTTGGGAACGTGCAGCGTCGCTACTTCGCTCTTATATCACCTGAAGCACAATTTTGGCTTTAGTCCACAAGCGGGGACATGCAACGTCAACGCCCTGACTTATGCTCGTTTCGGGCTTTGTTTTTCAGGGAGAAGAAAATGGGACGGGATTTGGAATTCGATTGGACGGCAGCCGAACTCGTTGTCCAGCCGGTACAGGCGGTGGTTGTCTATCCGGCCCAGAATGGCGTCGTAATCCGGCAGCAGAAAGCGTTAGACCGTGACCGCGATGAAGTAATTAACGTTCCACATCATGCGCTGTACCGGTTAATTCTCAGATTGCAGGAGTTGCAGAATGCTGACTTCATCGATGCGGACGAAATCGAAACCGCAGAGTTGGTAGAAATTTTAGCAGCTGAGTGAGTTGCCGACCGAGTAATGCCGACGCTTCATTGATTGAGGTACCATGCTACACCCACAGTAAGAAATATCGCCCACTTACATCGCGGCGCCAAAGGATATAGACAGCATCTTAGGCCTGTCCCCCAACTGTTTTAATATCGGCTTCACAAAGTCGATGCGTAACTTGCCGGCTGGCGTGTGAATGGCCAGACCGACGCCTGCGGAAATTCTTGGCTTTGACGAATTGCCTATCAATGTCTCCCCAGGCAACAAGGAATCTTTGGCGAGAAAGACCGATCCTGCGTCAATAAAAACACCAGGTTGTAAAGTGTAATTGCCACCGAACTTGCCAAGATTCAAAGCAAGGTCAGTGCGCATCACATAATAGGCCCGCCCGCCAACGGCGACATTCTGTCCCGCTGTTGCATTTGCGGGCCGCAATTTAGGGCCAATACCCCGCAGGTCGAAGCCACGCATGCTATTATCGCCAATATAAAATCGTTCAAACAGCGGAAGTCTATCTTTGCCGATGGGCGTCATATATCCGCCCTCGGCATCGAACGAGACTGTCACTCCGCTGCCTAAGCCCAACTGCGCCGCCGCGCTTAAGCGCAACCGGCTAAAGTCGGCGGATCCGCCTGCGCTAAGATCATGTGCAAGCCGCATCCGGAACCGGTGGCTTCGATCTTTCAATTTCACTTTCTCGTCATATGTTAACGCGAATGTCAAAATCGAACTCGTGCGCGGCCCGATTTCATCGCACAAGACACTCCCGAAGGTAGCCACATCGCAATGAACATTTTTGCCGCTTGGACGGAAATGATCATCAGATAGACGATAATTCATCGTTGCTGAAAGCCCGTCCATTAATTTCTTGTTCAACAGGATATTGATGCCACGGGCGGATTGGCTGAACGGTGTCTTGCCAATGCCATCGCCAAAACCCGTTGCCGAAAGCTGGCTGGCAAACATGGTTGGCGCAAACGTTGCGCTGGAGCCCAGGAATCTGCCGTCAGTGTAGCGGAGTTCAAGAAAGGACCGCACTTTTGAATAATGTACCGCAGCCGCGAGTTCGGTGCTCGGGCCCGATATGTTTGTTCGGGCAATTTTTCCGCCAACACTAAACCCCTCAATTGACGAGTAACCTCCCGTCACCGTCAATCCGCCTCCGCGGACAATTTCAGGCGATGTAACGACATTTCCCTCGGCAAGTGTTTCTGGTTCCTGCTCATTGGGCTGGTTGACTTTGTATCGGGGGGCATTGGGTTCGGGATGCTCAGTTTGCTCTGAGACTCCGATCGCTGGCGGGTCGTCGGCAAAAACAGAATTAGAAGCATCATTTCGAAAGAAAAAATACTCACCGACGCTGTGGATTCGGCTTTGTATCTCGCTAAAATCATCGTCGCCAACTTGGCTATCTGATTCCAATATCGGGTCGAAGAACTTCATGCTCACTGCGGAATTGGTAGCGGTCATGCGGGATTGTATTTTTGCTCGGGACACCGTTGCGGGAGGATTCATTTCGGCCTGAGCGTCGGCGGACATTGCAGGGGCAGCGTTCGGACATGAACCGCTATTGCCGCAAATGGCGACCACGCCAAATGCTGCATTTTGCACCAGTTGGCCGAATTCGCCGAAAAGTAGCGCGGAGCTCGGCACTGCTGATCCTCCCCTACAAGCACGCCACGTTGGTTAAGCCACCGCTTAACACAACGCTGCGTTCACGTTTCCCGGAACGCGCGATGGAAACTGTCGATCATTGGCTGAATCAAATATTGCATCAGCGAATTTGACCCGAGATCTATAAACACTTCAGTCGGCATGCCCGAAGTCAACTTCACATCTGCATATTTTTTTAGCTCACTAGGCTCGATTTCGACTTTCACCTTGTAATAAAGCTCCCTTGCCTCTTCGTCGAAAACCGCGTCCGGACTCACCTCACGGACAACACCCTTCAAACTGGGTAGAGTGCGCGCCTTGAACGGCGTCAATCTTACCTCAGCCTTCAAACCCGGGTGAACCATATCAATGTCGTTGGCTTTCAATCGCGCGGCCACTACAATTTTTTCGTTGGAAGGCACGATATCGAGAACAGGCTGGCCGGGGCCAATGACGCCGCCCGGCGTAATCAACCGCAAGTTCGATACCGTGCCATCAATAGGCGCCAATATCTGCTGACGGTTTCGAATATCGTCGCTCACCTTAAGCTTTTCGCGCGCTTCAGCGATCTGCATTTGGACATCCCTTTGCTGGGTGGCGGCGTCAGTAACCATCTGTCCGCGCAAAAATGTCATTTGCGCTTGTGTTTCACCAATGGTTTTTCTGATGCGATCAAGGTTGTTGGTAAGTTGACCTTGCTGGCCTTCGGCAGCCGACTTTTGGCGCTGCAACGCCAATAATCGCGACTTACGCTCAAGCCCCTCATCCACAAGCATGGTCACGCCGAACTCTTCGTCAGCAAGCAGTTTTGCTTGATCGTTGATTGCGGACAGTTGCGCATTTGCACTGCGAATTTCCGCTTGTGCTTGACCAAGCCGTTGCGTCAAAACCGTCGTCTGTTCAACCAGACTGCGTTTGCGGGATATAAACAGCGCATTAGTGGCAGAAATGATGGCCGCGACCTCGGGCTGGCTGGAGGCTTCCAGCAACTCCGCAGGATATCTGATTGACGCCATGCCAAGCCGCTCTGCAGTTAGCCGCGCATCTTGTGCAAGTAGCCCGTAAAGCGCTGAGCGGATCGCCGCATCGCGCGCATCATTTTGTGTCGCATCGAGCAGAACCAGCGGGTCGCCCGCCTGTACTTTCTGCCCCTCAGCCACAACAAACTGTCGCACAATTCCCCCTTCCAAATGCTGCACGGTGCGGCGACCGCCGCCGGCTGCTTCAAGCACGCCGGGCGCAATAGCAGCGCTGTTCAAGGGTGCAGCCCAACTCCAGATGCCGAAGATCACCAGGAATGTGAGGATCGCGATGAACGCCGTCCGCATTGACGTTTTTACACGTGGCGCGCGTTCGGGCGTATAAGCAGGATTTTGGTCTGCAACTGGAATGCGGGCTGGAACGTTCATGCGCCAATTCCTTCCTGCGGGGCAATCGCCGACGGTCTTGCGCGCTGTTCATTATGTTTATCTGGACCTGCTGCTGTGCGCCGCAACTTGCCGCCACCCAGTTGAGCAATAATTGACTGGGCATCTCCAAAATTGGCGACACGCCCGTCAATCATCATCAATATCTTGTCGGCAAGCTGGAGGAGATTGGCGCGGTGCGAAACCGTGATGTTAGTTATCCCTAAGGCCTTCAACTTCTTGAGTGTAGCCGCAAGCGCAGCATCGCCACGCGAGTCCAGACTTGAATTTGGTTCATCCAGAACAATCAGGCGCGGCCTTCCAAACAAAGCGCGTGCCAGGCCAATCCTTTGCCGCTGGCCGCCTGATAATTGACGCCCACCTTCAGTCAAAAGGCAGTCATAACCTGCCTCGAGCTGCAATATCATGTCATGACAGTCGGCAAGTTTAGCCGCAGCAATCACATCTGCGTCGGATGCATCGGGGTGAAAGCGCGCAATATTTTGCCGGATGGTGCCGGGAAGCAGCTCGATGTCCTGCGGCAGGTAACCGACATTTGGCCCAAAGTCTTCACGCATCCATTCGAACGTATCGGCACCATCAAGGCGAACGTGGCCGGCATTGGGCTTTAATACCCCGACGATCAGGCGGGACAGAGTCGTTTTGCCCGATGCCGACGGCCCAACTATGGCAAGTGATGTACCTGCCTCAATCGCGAAACTCACATTTTTTAAAATGGGCGTTTTCATGCCTGGAGCTGCATAAGTCAGCCCTTCAACGGATATATGTCCCTGTGGGACAGGCAGCGTTATGCCCGAAGGACGGGCGCGCGGCAGATCAAAAAATTCGGACAATTTCTGGAAACTTTGGCGTGCCAGCACAAACTGTTTCCAATAACTCATCGACGCTTCAATCGGCGCAAGCAAACGCGCAGCGATAATCGAGCCTGCGATCATTGCACCGCCGGTCAGTTGATTGTCCAGAACCAAAAGCGCGCCAAATCCCAGCAAGGCAACCTGTACACCGTTGCGAACAAAACGGGTTATCGCAAGGATATTGCTTGAAAATATCTGGGTTTGGTCAACGGACTCCGTTTCGGCAAAATAGCGTTCGGCCCAATGCGAAACGGTATTTTTGGACATACCCATCGCATCAATGACTTCGCTGTTTCGCACCAAGCACTCGGCATATTGCATATTCTTGACGGTCTGGGTTTGCGTCTCCCGGATCGCCTGCCGCGTGCCACGTTCGTTGTACAACGTCAGGCCAAGCAACAATACGACGCCAACGACCGAAATAAACCCGAAAACCGGATGCAGCAGGAACACCACAACCAAGTACAACGGCACCCAAAGCATATCTATCACACTGAATATCGTGGGCGTGGACACGAAATTTTTTACCTGGGACAGTTCACGCAATGCTTCCAACCGGGTGGACGACGTGGTCAGCCGTTGTTCCAATGATCGTATCAACAGCGACGGCGCAAGTTTTTGCGCAAGCCATGTGCCGACACGGTTTGCCACCTTTTGTCTGATACCTTCAAGTATGGCACCTAAACCCATGGCGCACATGATCGCGATTGTCAGAAAAGCGAGTGTGTCGCGGCTTTGGCTTGTTAGGACCCGATCGTAAATTTGCATCATGTAAAGCGACATCGCCAGTGCCGCCAAGTTTGATATCATCGAGAAAAAGATGAGTAACCAAAGAACGTGACGATGTGGCCGCAGGCTGTCTTTCAGCAAATTTTCTTGCTGGCCGTCCTGCGCGACTTTGCGGAGGAATTTAGCAGTCATGTCGCCCATCTCCAATTGCCCGAGTGCCGCCGCCGCCGCCATGCAGTGGCAGCACCAGACCTGAAATAAGTCCAGCCAGCTCCATCTGTCGATGCACGCCAAGTTTTGCGCGCACGCGCTTCAGATAGGTTCGAGCCGTTTCTTCCGACAGCCCACAGTCCGTGGCAGCGTTGCCCAAGCTGCTGGATTTAAGGAAATGTCCAAGGAAGCGTTGTTCAGATGGTAATAATCCAAGCGCTTCCAATAATTGGGTAGGTGCGTCCATCTTGCCGGGCGCCAGCACAAACAGCAAGGCGCAGCGCATGGTCGTATCGCCCGATCTTGACCGTGCCGACAACACATAGGCCAAGCGAAATTCACCGGAACTGGAGTCCAGGCGGTGCACATGTTCGGACACGACTCCTGCATCGGCGGTCGCTGCGGTGCAGATGCTTTCACGCAGTTTTTTGGATTGCTTGGAATTGGTGCTTGAAACGGACCCATCTGCTTTGCGGATCAGCCATTTTCGTTCTTCCAGCATTGCCTTCGCAGCACTATTCATGAAAAGTGGCTTTGCGTCCGCTGTCAGGACGGTCATGGAAAGCGAAACCCTGTCAAACATGGCCTCAAGCATCGCAGAGCGCTGCGATTGAAGTGCCAGTTGAACACCACCTGCCGCCGATTCGGCAAAAAGGGGCAAGATAAGCTTTAGCGAGCCCACATCATGCTGGCGGGGTGGATGCAGTCCTTTTTTACGAAAATAAATGGCCCGGACGGTTACCCCATTGTGATGGGCTTGCGCGGCCACTCCATGCCCCAATCGGTGCAACATATGCGCAATTAAATTTGTTCCGGTATCATCATGGGCAACATTCGAAAGGTCGAATTGCAGGATCGGGTCACTGCCCAATCGGCTCCAGATGCGTTCCGCAAGTGCCAGCAATTGTTCAGTCGCTGGAGCATCATGCCGCGCACTTTCAAATCCGACCAAATAGGCATGCCTTTGCGACCCTGCCGGGGGAAGCGACAGATTCATTATGGCAGCATGCACACCAAGTTGCGCAAGATAATCGTGCCACACCCTGTGCGTGCTTGACTGCGCCTCAACGCCTGTGCGCGACAGGTCAGGGGGCCGAACATCAAGCTCCCAGACGTCATTGGCCGGATGGAAACTGTCGTCATTCGTCTCTGCGAAAGTTAACGAGCATTGTGATTTCGTCGACATTATGGTCCCCAAAATAATCCTAGCGCACGCGGTACGAGCACAGCTGCGGCAAGGTACTTGCGACCATTATTTTCGACTCGAAGTTCTGGCGATACGGTTCAGAAAATCGGGCAAAATTGCGGCATTATTATTGTTTTCCGCGTATATTATCCTATTGATTTACAATAGTATTAATTCAAATCGAGTGCCTGCTTAACCAAGTTAACAGGCGATGCATGCGTTGTATTTCGATTCGACGGACAGAGTCTATTACCCCGTTGGACATATCCGTTTGGATAGTATTCAACCGCACGTCCGAACGGTAATTACCTAAAAAAAAGCGACTCCGTAACTTGGCCATTTCGCCTTTCAGGAGAGTCAGTGTGCAGAGCAAATTGATGTTGAACGCAGGCTTGTGCCTGGCGCTAGGACTATGTGGCTCCCTGCTGGCTGGGGCTGCAGGCGCCGAACCTTTCGTTGCACCACAGGCACCCTCCAGTTCAATGAAGTTGCTGGCTGAACGGGTTGTTCAAACTAACCCTGAAATTGTGGCGCAACGCGAGCAAGTCCGCATTGCAAAGGCGCGTATGCAAGCGGCGGAGGCTGGATATCTGCCTGTGGTTGATGCCAACGGACTAGTGCAGAAGCGCCAGATCGATATTAAAAATGGTGGCCCCGGTGACTCGCGGTTTGTAGCTGCACAAGGTTCGATCGAGGCGCGGGTGCGGGTCTATGATGGCGACCGCACGTATAATGCGGTCCAAGTTGCAAAGGCGGAATTGGCTGCTGCTGAAGCGGCGCTTGAAGCTGTCATTTCCGAAGTGCTTCTGGAGCTGTTGACCACGGCAGCTGACGTGCACAGCGAGCGCCGCATAGGCCAATATTCCGAGCAACAAAGCGACGCTATCGAAGAACAATTACGGGCAACATCACGCCGTTTGGAATTCGGCGAGTCCACGCGGACCGACGAAAACCTTGCCAAGGCACGTCTCGCCACTTCTCGAGCGGGTATCTTGAGTGCAACCGAGTCCTTGAATGTCAGTGGCAACAGATTTCGCGCAGTCAGCGGTCAATCTGCAACCGTCGTGCCTTCCCTGCCAGCGCTATCCCCCCTGCCCGGGTCGCTGGTACAGGCAATGACAATGGCAAGTAACCAAAGCGCGCGCATCCGGGTTGCGCAGCTAAACGCAGACGCAGGCAAAATTGGGGTCAATTTTGCAAAGGGTGCATTGTTTCCGCAACTCGATGCCGTCGGGGGGTATGAATATCTGACAGGCGGCGTGGCCAATCTTTTTACAGGCAAGCTGCCCGATGATCGCTCTGCGCTTTTCGCAGGTATTGAATTGAACGCACCAATATTCCAGCCGCGCGCGTTTGCAGAAATCCGTCGCGCGAGGGCGGTCCGCGATCAGCGTCTTGCACAAACCGAATTTGCCATCCGGACCGTCAATCAGGAAGTTGCAACCGCCTGGACGCAATGGCAGTCCGCAAAAAGCATCATCTTAGCGACTGAAGCCGCAGTCGGCGCAATTGAAGAGGCCTCCGAAGGCATCAAGAAAGAATTTGTCGGCGGCAACCGAACCTTGGCCGAAGTTCTGGATGCACAAAATGAACTGCTTGCTGCTCGCATCTCGCTTGAGCGGGCCAGACGAAATGAATTCGTCGCGCGAGCAACCGTGCTTGCGGCAACGGGCCTTTTGGATGAGGACGCTGTACTGGCCGGAAATGGCGGAGTGCGAGCCGGCGATTTGGTAAAACCCGAAATATCATCGCTAGGTATCCGGCCCGCCCCACAAGTGCCGCCACCAGTGGCAGATGCAACGAGTGTTGTTACACCTGATCGCCCTCATCTTTCACCGTTGGGGACAATGTCCGTAGGAAACCAAAGCTGGAACGAAACTGTCGGAGCGCCCGAAACCGACACCCGCACAAATACGAACCGGCCTGAACCTTCGTCGTTGGGCAGCAAAGCCAATCCTACCAAATAACAAGGCTTTCAAGCCAGTTTGAGTCGTTACAGAACGACCGCTCTTATCCTTAAATTGCGTCCAACTGTTCCAATTTGGGACTATGTTCAAAATCTTAACCATGTCCCCAAGCAGGGATATTGGCCCCAACCTCTTCGCCATATTCATCATCCATGATTTCGTTTCGGCGACATCATTGAGGGTGCGTTTGGGCCGTCTGGTCATGCCGCATCCATAGGATCCAACAACGAAGAGGATATGAAAATGCCTACAGTAAATCCTTCAAACGCACCCAATGCAGCAAAGGCAGCAACTGCCCGCGGTCAATCATTGGGCACAAACGCAGTCGATTTTATCGACCTCAATGCAGTAACATCAACCGCCAACATTCCTTATAATGCGCGCGGTAACGGTGGAAATGATACCATGTACGGTAACAATTTCGACAATGACCTTTATGGTGATGCCGGAAATGATGCCGTTATTGGTCGTTCAGGCAATGACCGCATTGATGGCGGACTTGGCAATGATACACTGATCGGTGATCAGGCCAGCTTTGTTGTCAATCCAGGTCCGCCTATTACGGTTGTATACACAGGCCTCGACAATGGCGCAGCCGATGGCAATGACACATTGCTTGGTGGTGCCGGTAATGACACAGCCTGGGGCGGTGGCGGAAATGACTTTATCCGCGGCGACGCTGGCAATGACGTTCTGAATGGTCAGTCAGGCGACGACCGTATCGAAGGTGGTACCGGCACTGACACCATCAACGGCGATTCAGGCAATGACAATCTGTTCGGCGGTGCCGACGCAGACGTCATCAGTGGTGGAACCGGCGATGACTATATCGATGCTGGAACCAACACTGTCGGCACTGATGTCGTCGACGCAGGCGACGGCAATGATGTTGTCTTTGGTGACGCTGGACCAGGTCGCAATGCTGACACCGATTACGCTTATGATTACAGCGGATACAGCACAAGTGCTGGCCAAGCTGATAATCTGTTTGGCGGACTGGGTGATGACCAAATGTTTGGCCAAGGCGGTAATGACTTCCTCGATGGTTGGGAAGGCAATGACATCCTGAAAGGCGACGATGGCGACGACACCGTTCTCGGTTGGCTCGGCGACGACGTTCTCGACGGCGGCGAAGGCAATGACTTTGTCAATGGCGAGCAAGGCGACGACGAAATCCAGGGTGATGCCGGAAACGACACCCTTCGTGGTGGAACAGGCCTTGATTACATCTCCGGCGGTGCCGACAATGATGACATCGGCGGCGGAGACGGCGATGATACTCTGAACGGTAACGACGGTGACGATTTGGTCAATGGCGATGCTGGTAATGACACCATCGCAGGCCAGCTCGGCAACGACACCTTGAATGGTGGCGACGGCGATGACGTCATTCAGGGTAATGGCGAACAAGGCCCATATGACCCATCTGACCCTGACTTCTTCGATGCTGACACCATCTCGGGTGGTAACGGTAACGATACAGTCAATGGTAACGAAGGCGACGACGTTATCAACGGCGACGACGGTGATGACACGCTGTTGGGCGACGCAGGCAATGACAACATTTCCGGCGATGAAGGAGATGACGTGA
Source organism: Sphingomonadaceae bacterium (assembly GCA_031426075.1). Classification (GTDB taxonomy): domain Bacteria; phylum Pseudomonadota; class Alphaproteobacteria; order Sphingomonadales; family Sphingomonadaceae; genus Sphingorhabdus_B. The sequence continues at coordinate 32,552 of JANPKN010000214.1, read as the reverse complement.
TTTCCGGCGGTGCAGGCAATGATGTTGCTTCGGGCGGAAACGGCAATGACAGCGTTTCTGGTGATGCTGGCAATGATGTTCTTGCTGGTAACGACGGCGATGACTTCGTTTCGGGTGGTGTCGGTAACGACAACGCTTCTGGCGGCGAAGGCGACGACACCGTAACCGGTGGATTGGGCAACGACATACTGTTCGGTAACGACGGTAATGACATCCTTGATGGCGACAATTTTGACGACGCTATCACGGGCGGTGCTGACCAACTCTTCGGCGGAAATGGTTTCGACTTCATGCAAGGCGGTGGGGGCAATGACTTGCTCGACGGCGGCGCAGATGACGACACCATGTTTGGCGATCGTGGCAACGACACACTGCTTGGCGGAACCGGCAACGACTATATGGAAGGTGAATCGGGTAACGACTCGCTGACCGGTGGTGAAGGCGATGACCGCATGTCCGGCGGAACGGGCAAAGATCTGTTCCGGTTTGACGCCACAGATACATCGCCTGGATTTGGCGATGATACCATCGAGTCGCCACTCGGTGGCCGCGACTTCAATCTGGCCAACCAAGACACATTGGTATTCGATATCACTGATCCTTCGACCTTTGATTTCGACAATGACATCTTGGTCTTGACTGCCGATTGGGATGGTGACGGCGACGCACTTGATGTGCTTGTCATCACTGCAGCTGGCTCGGTGCTTGTGGAAGATTTCTGGGAGGGTGCTTCCGCCCCAATCCAGGCACTCGCAGCAGCTGGTGCCTATGATTCGGTCGCCGCAATCAACGCCTACAGCGTTGGCAACGCGGGTTACCAGATGATCACGTTCGTCTGAGGACTTGGCTTCGTACGGGGAACCATTTCCCGGACGGACCTCTGCAACTTGGGGAGCAGGCCGCGGCCTGCTCCTCTTTTTATATTTCTTCGACCGCCTTAATTGCGAAACATTAAAAAACGATGTCCCCAAAGGGGAATATTGTATGAACGGGTATTACGGCATCTACATCTTAGGCTGGCGAGACGACGACCAGCCACCGGTCCGAATGGACAACATGCAGAGTAGAGAGTGGGAATGCAGGACAAATACAACATCGGTCCGGTGACCATTGTCCAGCTTGTTGGCCTTTCGGCCAAACCCAGAATTGCGTCGGTGCAAACCGACGTTGCCGCGCGCGCCGCCGACCCCATCCCCATGTCAGCGGCCGCCGGCTTTGGGGACGATGTGTCGCAGCCAGTTGCGGACCTTCATATCTCGTTTCAAACGGTAAAGGCAGCGCCCGCATTGGGGTTGTCGGCCGACCCTGCCCGTGGTTACATATCGATAGAAGCCGGGGTTGACCGACCGGTTGTCGATGCGAATGCTCCTGTATCGACAATCGATCCGTCAACCTTTGACAAGACGCCCCCTGATGGAAGCTTGCCCGACCCGTCGATTGGTCCGCGCGATGAGAATAGATTGCCGGACGGAACGCCGCCATCCGTGCCGGACGCAATGGTCGATATTCCGGCAGAGGCCGATGCTACAGCACTACCGATGGGTGCTGTTTTTGACGGGATAGAAGCAGTTGGCGACGACCACATTCTGGATTTCTCCATTGCACCAGATGTCGGAGAACTCATTGTTGATGCAAGCACGTCAGCCATAGCCGAAAACGACGATGCTCTGGCTTTAGCGATGTCCGCCATCATCGACTGGAACGATCTTTCGATAATTGACGGTGTTGGCGACATTTCGCCAGACCCGCAATTGTTGAACGATGATCTGACCGAAATGGTACACCATCCGTCGGCGACGGATGCAATTCCTGTCTTGTAGTGAGTGGGGGACGTTATGCTTAGCATCGCGAAACCCAAGGTATTTGGTTTCTTACATGGCGTGGTATTCATCACCACCTCGCTAGCTGTTTCATGGCTTGCCTTGGCGAATAGCTCGTCTTCCAATCAATCAAGCACACGTCCGCAATTCATCCTCCCTGTAAAATGCGAAGTTGGTCGGTCATGTCTTGTGCAAAAACTCGTCGACCATGACTCGACTTCAGAGCGCCGCGATTATCGCTGCGGGAAGTTGACCACTGATGGTCATGATGGCACGGATATCAGGCTAAGGACTTTGGAGGATATGCGGCTCGGCTTTGCGGTCGTTGCCGCAGCATCCGGAACGGTCTTACGGACCCGGGACGGGGAGCCGGACATTAGCACACGTTTGCGTCCTGAAACCGATGGTAAGGAGGCTGGCAACGGCATAGTCATTGATCATGGCAATGGCTGGCAAACTCAATATAGCCACCTGCAAAAGGGGAGTTTATCCGTTAAGCCCGGTCAAAGGATTGTCGCCGGGACGCCACTGGGATTAATCGGATTGTCGGGAAATACTGAGTTCCCCCACTTGCATTTTTCCGTCCGGCATCGCGGTGCAACGGTTGATCCGTTTACAGGTGAACTTCAGGGCAGCGATTGCGCGAATAAATCAAATGCAGACGGCCTGTGGACTGAAGGTGCCAGCCGAGCGCTTGAATATGCTCCGACGGCGATCATCTCGGTCGGGCTGTCGTCCAGCATGCCGTCCAAATTGGCGATGACCCAAACAAACGATGTTCAACCGCCAAGCACGAACGCACCAATTTTTCTGTGGGCGGATGTAATAGGTGCCATGTCTGGCGATGTGCAGACATTTTCTATAACCGGGCCTGATGGCCGCCTCATCCATTCGCAGAAGATAGCCGTAAAGGATGGCGGCTTAAGTTGGTTTGCCTACAGCGGCAAACGCGCACCGGCAACAAGTTGGCCCTCGGGTCGCTATACCGGCACCTATAGCATCAATAGACAAGATGTTCGTATTGGCTCGAAATCGGCAAATGTGGTACTGAAATGACTTATCTAGGAAGGGGCATCAATTAACCAAGCCTGGTATATTCATTCACCCAGTCAGTGATGACAAAATATTTCAATCTTTCGGATCAAATTGGGACAAACGCAGGCATTCACTCATGATTAATAGAAATATATACTCATTAATAGCCCGTTAGCTGTTCCCTTTACCCAAAAGTATTAGTCTATCTACCTGAAATCTCCATTGCCGAATCAAGCCGCTCGCGGTTCAATCGCGCCCAAGGGTGATGAAGCTCGGGCTATGGTCGCCAAAGAGCACCAGGCGCAAATCACACGAACGAAATCCAGGCTCTAGGCGCATTTGCGGATATGGAGCCGGCCGCTGCTCGCGATTAGCAAAGGGGAGGCTCCCGTTACAGCCAGTGCCCCTTCGCTATCGCGGGAAGTGATTGCAGAGGTGTGACCGTTATGGAGCTTCGAGTTAACCAATCGATTGGTATCGATCCCGTCGCCAACGATGAATCACGCAATGCTGCTCTTGGCACACAAACGTCTCCAGCGGCTCAAACCCAGCGTGCAGACCCACCCGGCGCCTTGCCGGCTGGTGCAACTTTGCTAGTTCCAGTAGACGGCATCGTTCGCTTGCCCGCTGGCACAAGTCTTGATGCTATTCGTGTTGTTGGGACAAATTTGGTAATCACGCTGCCTGATGGCCAAGTACTGGTCATTGTGGACGGCGCGCTCTCTCCTCCCCAGTTTATTCTTGGCACAATCACGATACCCGCTGGCAACATTGCAGCGCTTATTGCAGGCCAGGAACCAGAACCTGCTGCCGGAGCTCCGCAAAGTTCCGGGGGTAATTTTGCTGAGGCGCTCGGCGATATTGGCGATCCATTTATTCTGGGCGATCTTCTTTCTTCAACCGAATTTGCGTTTGCGAACGTGGAGGAGGATGAAGTTATACCAGCGGCTTTGGATGAAGAGCCGGAAATTTCAATTATTACCCCGGACCAGCCATTGGGTAGCATTGCAGCTACCGCAACGGTGTCGGAATCAGCGTTGGCGGGCCGCGGCTCCGAACCCTCTGGATCGGATCTCGCGTCGCCTGCGGAAACAATCGTTGGCACAATTCTGATAACTTCGCCGAATTTGCCCAACATTGTAGCAATAAATGGTACCGCGATCACTGCGGTGGGCCAGACTGTAAGCACTCCGCTGGGTGTTCTGACAATCACGAGTATCGCGCCAGACGCGATTGGTTACAGCTACACGCTTGCCGACAACAGCACCGATCCTGACGCAATTGAAACCGTGACAATCACAGTGACCGACGGCGACGGGGATATCGCAACCGCGACACTGACCCTGACGGTGACTGACGATGTACCAGCCGGACGCGACGATACCGAAAATGTGGGGCCAAGCCTTTATCTGGCACAGACCGGAAACGTCATTACCGGTGTTGGTACAGCGAGCGGCGCAAGTGGCGCTGATACGTTAGGGGCGGACAATGCGACCATAACAGGTGTTAGAAATTCGGAATCGTCGGAATTTGCGGCGTCGGGGACCGTGATCCAAGGGCTGTTCGGCAAATTGCTGATGCTGCCCAATGGCAATTACAGTTATGTTCGATCCTCCGGCACCCCCGGTGGCGTTTCAGACATATTCACATATCAACTGACCGATGGAGATGGTGATTCAGCGACAGCGACGCTGACCATAAACATTGGCGACAGCAGTGTTGGACTGGTGGTTCCCTCATTTGGTGATGAAGGAACTGTAGTCAGCGAAGCCGGGCTATCGGAACGTGATGGCGAGACAGCCGGTTCGCGTGACGGTGACGGATCGAACCTGACCTTTGGAGCCATAGCTTTCGACGCGCCAGATGGCCCTGCAGTAATCACGATCAATGGCGTGGCTGTCACTGACGTTGACCAGGAAATTGCACTGCCCACTGGAACGTTGGTGATCCTTGCAATTGGACCTGACACGCTCGAATATGCTTTCGTGCTGAATGATAATGTCGTTGCCGCAGTTTCGACGCAGCCCATTATAGTCACCGTAGCCGATCAAGATGGCGACAGCGCCTCTGCCAGCTTTGAGATTGATATCTTGGATGACAAGCCAACGGCAGCTAACGACGGCGACATGGTCGTGGCCGGTAGCGGCCAGAACGCGGACGGAAACGTCCTGACCGGATTTGGCGGCAGCGATACCAATAACAATGACGGTGTGGCAGATATCAAAGGCGCTGACGGTGCCATCATCACGAGGATTTCATTCGGTGGCGCTGAAGGCGATCTTGGCGGCGCAATGGCCGGAGCCTATGGCACGCTCAATTTAAATGCTGACGGCAGCTATGAATATACGCTCAATGATACCCATCCAGACATAGTTGGGCTCAGCGGGACAGAAACACGCACCGAAACGTTTGAATACACGCTTGCCGATGCCGACGGCGATGAATCGCAAGCAATATTGACGATTACTATCAGAGGTAAAGACGACAACGTCACAATTACCGGGCTTGATTCCGATGATGCTGAAGCAACGGTGTTTGAACACAATCTTTCCGACGGATCGGAACCCGACACCGACGCGCTGATCCGAACCGGCAGCTTTGAATTTTCGACTGCGGATGGGCTTGCACGGTTAGAAATTGAAGGCGAAATTCTGTTTGACGGTGATATTGCCAGTGGCCTTGCCTTGACGACGGACCATGGCATTTTGACGATAACCAAATTCGATCCATCTTTTGCGGCAAACGGGGATATCGTTGGCGGGACCATCACTTACACGTACGAATTAACGGATAATATTGCGCACGACGGGACAGATGAGAGTGCGCTGACAGAGGTTTTTGTCATCACAATTACCGACAGCGATGGCACAGTTGCAACGTCGACACTCGACGTGAATATTATCGACGACAACGTCTTGGCGGTCGCCGATGACGGCATCGCAAATGAAGGCGCATCGCTCGTTGTAGATGCCATGACGGGCCTGCTCTCCAATGACGTACCCGGGGCAGACGAAGCCTCGATCTATGGCGTAAGGCCACTTGGCAGCGACGCTGTGGGCATAGCCATAGGCGGCATCGGAATGGCAATTTCTGGCCTTTATGGTCAGCTTACTGTCGCAGCAGACGGAAGTTACTTTTATGAGTCTGACCCAAATGTTGTTCCACCGGAGGGCGCGGAGGATGTATTTGTTTATTCGCTGCAAGATGGGGATGGCGACATTTCCACTACCACGCTTACAATTCACGTCTCAGACTCCGGTCTTGCCGCAACAACGCTCACTCTACAGGTAGAAGAAGCCGGGCTTGCGGATGGCAGCGACCCGGACAGCAGCAACGAGAGCGTCTCAGGTGATTTGAATGAGAATGTAGTTGCCGGCTCTGGACCTTTTGAATTTGCGCTGGTTGGGGACGGCGTTGGCAACCGGGGCGTATTGCAACTGAGTACAGATGGTTCTTATACCTACACGCTGACCAATCCAGTCGATGGCTCTCCCGCGAACAACGGTAACAATGTTGTTCCGGCGGTCGAAACATTCACCTTCATTGTTACAGACGCGTTTGGAAACACCGCGCAGAATGTCATTGTTATTGATGTCATTGATGATGTCCCGATTGCACGATCCGATCCAGCAATAATCATCGCAGAGGATTCGCCGGCCTTTTCCGGAGACTTGCTCGAAAACGACAGCCAAGGCGCCGACGCGGCCACTGTCACGTCGATTAACGTCAACGGGGTGGCGGTCATCGTTCCGCCATCCGGGGTCACACCCTATGCCAATGCATTGGGTACCTACACATTCCAGTCCGACGGCGCTTGGACGTTCACGCCTGCGTCCGCATCCAGCGCAGCGCCATTGATCGCTGACTTTACCTACACGATCACCGATGGCGACGGGGACACGTCTACTGCAACCCAACAAATTCGTATTGTCGATGGCGCTAACCCGGTTGCAAGCGATCCAATAGCGTTAACACTTGATGACCAGTTTCTGGAATTGGGGTCAACGCCTTTGGTAGACCAACCTGTCGTTGTAGAAGGTGATATCCAGTTTGCCTTAGGTTCCGACCCAATTGTTTCTATTGTTTTTGGCGACATTACCGACCTTGGGGGCGGGCTGATCTGGACTAGGATATCCGATACCCAGATTGTCGGGATAGATATAGATAGAGCTGTTGTGGTTCTCGATCTGACAGTCACCGGAACCACGGCAACGGTGACCGCAACGCTTGAGTCCAATTATGCGTTTCATCCCGATGCGACCGCAGATGACTTGGCGATGTTAGGGTCAGTCAATGTCGTCGCAACCGATAGCGATGGCGACCAGGCATTGGGCCGCGCGGATATTTCTGTATCAGACGACGTCCCCACAATAAGCGCAAGAATGGCAGTTCCTGGGTATCTGACCGTTGATGAAAGCAATTTGGCCGTGAACGCGACAGCCAATTTCGAAGCCTTGTTTAATGTAGTTACCGGCGCGGATCAGCCGACAAATATTGTCTATTCCTTCGCTGTCAGTAATGCGTCAGGGCTGGTTGACATCGTATCCGGATTACCGATCACCTTGCATGCCATTGGCAATATGGTCGAAGGGCGTGTGGCGGGAACTCCCGGCATTGTCGCGTTTCGACTGACAGTGGAAGGCAACGGTCAGGCCAGTTTGGATCAAATCCGCGCAGTGCGCCACAGTGATGCTTCCAACCCCGATGATCCTGCCACCATATCTTCACCGCTAATTCAGCTTACCGCCACAATCACCGATTCAGACGGGGATAAGGCAAGCGCGACACTTAATATTGGCAACACCCTCGTATTCAAGGACGACGGGCCGCTGCTCGATATCGTGGGGGCGGACACAAATGCTGTTTTGATCACCACCCAGGATGCAGACACGCGCGGCGCTGCATTTGATGTTGCAACCGCGAACCTGTCTTCGGCTTTTGTGGTCGCTACTTCGCATTATGGTGCCGATGGCCCGAATGGGGCTGCTGTCGGCTGGGCATATCAATTGGCTTTGGGCTCAGGCGCTGCGGTAACGGGCATGACGAGCAATGGAGAAGCTATCACACTTAGCCTGGTATCCGGAGAGATTGTCGCAAGCGCAGGCGGAAACACGGTGTTTACAATTTCGGTGAACCCTACCACGGCTATCGTCACACTAACGCAATTTGCAGAAGTAGATCATCCGTTACCTGGTTCATCTGGCAATTATGCCACCCAGTATCTGGACCTTCCCCTCAACCTGATTGAACTGCGCGGAGTGGCGACGATCACGGACCGGGACGGCGACAGCACATCCGACTCCGTTAGCATTGACCTGGGCGGCAATATCCGGTTTGCTGACGATGGCCCCAGCGTCTCGACGACGCCCGGCGGTCCCGTGCTTGTTCTCGACGAAAGTTTTCTTGCGGTCGATGCGACCGCTGACTTGTCCAGCATATTCACAACAACGCTTGATTTTGGTGCCGATGGGGCTGGAACGGTTGCCTACCGGCTTGGTACAACCGTTGGTCCCAGTGGCCTGATAGACGCTCTCACAGGGGAAGCTGTCAACCTGTCAACCGTGGATGGTGTCATTTATGGCCGAACCACGACGCATGAGGTTTTCCGCGTTTCGGTTGCAGAAGACGGAGTTGTCACTTTTGATCAATCCCGCGCCGTCATCCACAGCCCTGACTCAGGCCCAGATCAAACAAGGTTTCTGACCGGTGCCAACCTGATCACACTCACCGCCACTGCCACCGACGGTGACAGCGATACCGCAACGGCGACAGCGGACATCACCGGATATTTTGGCATTAAAGACGACGCACCTACAGCCATCAATGACGTCGACAATGTGGCGCGCGATGGTCAGATATTTGCCGACGGCAACGTACTGAACGGTGTTGGCGGCGTTGACGAAAACACCATGGACGGTGCTGCGGACAATGCGGGTGCGGACGGTGGCCTGGTGGTAACAAGCGTTGCATTTCAAGCGACTGCCGGTGCAGTAGGTGCCGCATTATCCGGCGCCCACGGCGTTCTGGTTCTCGGGACAAATGGCAATTACCGATATGATCTCAATGTCAACGACCCAGCGGTCATTGCTTTGGGCTCTAACGAAACACTCACCGATACGTTTTTCTATACTGTGCGCGATGCAGATGGCGACACGTCGACGGCGACCATCACAATTTCGATCACGGGCGCGAACGATTTTCCGGTGGCGCGTGCAGATACGAATTGGGTGATCGATGGCACAAGCGGTTCGGACCCCAGCGCCACTGGTAACGTTCTTCAAGATATCAACCATGCCGGTGCGCCGTCTGGCGGTTATGCCGATGTAGGGGATAATGATCCCGACTTCGAACCCATTAACGTTGTCACGGCTGGAGCCTATGTCGGCCTTTATGGTACACTCGTTATTGCGGCGAACGGAGCGTATACCTATTCACTTAATGAAGACGCGGCTGCCGTTAACGCGCTTGATGCGGGGCAGACCCTAACCGACAGCTTTGGTTATACCATCAGTGACGGGTTGTTGTCGGTTGCGTCCACATTGACGATTACCGTCTTTGGCACCAATGACGCGCCAACTATTGGCGCCACCACCGCGCGTGTTTCAGAAGAAGGCCTTACCGGCGGCGTTGCCGACACTGCGCCGAATGCTTCGCTCGATGCCACCAACAGCGCATCCTTTTCCGGCATGCTTGCCATTAGCGACCTTGACGCAGGCGAAACATTAACTGCCTCACTTGGCAATCCGGGGGCAATTCTGACCGCTGGCGGCGTTGCCGTCACATGGGCTGGTATCGGCACCGGAACACTGGTCGGGTCGGCGAGTGGGAATGAAGTCATCCGTATAACTTTAGCACCAAACGGCGCTTACAATGTTACGCTATCGCGGGCCATCGATCATCCCAACATTTTGTTGGAGGATCTTACCGAATTCACGGTTCCCGTTTCGGTTTCCGATGGAACCGTCACAACAACCAACGCATCGGCCATCCGCATCATCATCGAGGATGACGGCCCTATAGCGAGAGGCGAGACGGGTTCGTCTGCGCAAGTGCAACAGGACGTAAACACGCTGTTCGTCCTCGATTTTAGCGATAGCATCGATGATGGCGAACTCGATACAATGCTTGGTGCTGTTAAGAATGCACTCACGCAACTCGACTCTTCCGCGCTGAGCGCATTGACGATCAAGTTTGTCATTTTCTCTTCACTTTCCTTGGCATCGCCAGCGTTCAGCAGCGCTGCAGACGCCAACGCGTATCTCGATTCACTCAATCCGGCAGAGGGCGGCACACGGCCAGACACGATCGGCCTCAACACAAACTACACGTCGGCAATTCAATCGGCATTGGCCAATTTCGCCATCATCCCCGGTGCCAGTAACCAGGTGTTTTTCCTGAGCGATGGCAACCCGAACCAGAGCGTTCAGTTTAGCCCACCCAATCCGCCAATCATTCCTACGGTAATCAATTCATTGACCTCGGCAACCGCCACCGCATGGAATGACTTTGTCGATAGCAATGACGTCAACGTGACCGTGATCGGTGTGGACAAAGACCCAGCCGGTCCACTGCAAATTCAACGCTTGCGCGATATCGATTTAAATGACGCCCCCGATAATATGCCAATTGTCGTCGACGATTTCGATGATCTTGTCGCAACGCTTTTGGCCGTTGTCGTGCCAGTTGCTGTACCCGGCGATCTGGATGCGAATGATGCATATGGGGCAGATGGTGGTCGTCTGTTGTCGATCATGGTTGGAGCCAGCACTTACACTTGGGACGGGGCATCCAGCATCGCAATATCATCTGGCGGTGCGATCGCTGGCTCTATCTTGACCGTGACCACACCGATGGGCGGAACGCTTCAACTGAATTTCGCCAACGGGCAGTATAACTACCAACCCCCCTCGCCGATCATGGTGACCGCGACCGAGGTTTTTTCGTACAGAATCGTCGACAAGGATGGCGATACTGCAAGCGCAGATTTGTCCATCACTATTACCGCCCTTGCTCCACCGGTCGTGCTTGATCTTGATGGTGATGGCGTTGAATTTGTATCATCCCATGCGGGCGTCCTGTTTGATTACAACGCGGACGGCGTAGCGGAGAGCACCGCGTGGGTTGGCGCCGACGATGCATTGTTAGCTATCGATAAAAACGGGGATGGCAGGATCAATAATGGATCCGAAATCATATTCGGTGGCAATGGCCTGTCCGACCTTCAAGGTGTTGCGGCGCATTATGACAGCAATAAAGATGGTCAGTTGGATAATGCAGATATTGCCTATTCCAGCTTTGGCGTCTGGCAGGACTCCAATAGCAACGGGATCACCGATCCTGGCGAGTTTCAATCCCTGTCAGAGGCCGGGATTGTTTCCATCTCACTTGTTTCAGATGGCATAAGTTACGCGGCCGCTGGTGAAGAGGTTTTTGTTCGTGGTGAAGCAATATTCACCCGCGCAAATGGTCATACCGGTAAAGTCGCCGACGCCGCGTTTGCGACAAACTTCGCCGAGGTCAACAAACGCACGGCTCTGCCTAATGAAGCTAGCGGTTTGGGAACAGCTTTGGCCGCCGCTGCATTTGTCGCTGCCTTACCATTGGCAGCGAACGATAGTTTGGTGTCGTGGTCGGAGAGCCCGCTGCAAAGTGACACCGATGATATCCGGCATTCACCCTCCTTTGAACCTCTGTCGGTCGAGCGCGTGGATGCCGCCGATCTAATCGAAGACCAGACGAATGCTCATGATGACAGTCGCACAAGTGCCAATGCGCCGAAAGTTGGTAACGGCGATGTCGACGAATACCATTTCAACACCAGCCTGCAATCAGACCAAGCATTGGAAGCGAGCCAAAACAGCACAATGCAAGCGAAGGCCGACGTTATAGCCCATGATGAACAGCAGGTTGCGCCGTTGGCAGGCACCGAGCAAGTGTTCTTACCCACTGCAAGCCCGGTAGGTGCGCCGTCAACGGCGGACGAGGTAAAAACCATCGTCCTAGAGGCGGTGGAGGGTCAGAGCGTCGATCTGGACGCTCTGTTGGCTGCCTACATGCAACCCATGAACTTCCAAAGCTCACTTGCCGTATCTGAATTCTCATTATCGATGGCCGGGGACGTACCATCCATGGCGCTCGGCAATATGTTCATGCCGGATATGGCGGAGCAGCATATCGTTGTTCAACTGGAGCAGGCCGCAATCACAGGACACACATAAGATCGGCAAGAAATAAGCGAATTTTAAGCAGAGACTAATGAGCCAAAAATATCCTCATCATTCGACTTGGGTCGACGGTAAAACAAGGGGAGTGAACATGCAAAAGAGCCGTATACTCAAAGCATTATATGTTGCGACAGCGATCGTGGCATTACCTAGCCAACTACGGTCCGAACGGATCGAATTGAAGACAGCAGTCGAAACAGCCATGCAGACCAATCCTGAGATAAATCAGGCGGTGGAAAACAAAACGGCAATCGAGTTTGAACGCGAACAGGCGCAAGGCATGTTCCTGCCCCGTGTTTCGGTCGAGGGCTCGGTTGGCATTCGGCGGCTTGAAAATGCTACGCGAAAATCGCTCGGTATCGCGAGTCAGGAACTTTACCCCCTCGAGGCCGGCCTGCGGATTGAACAGATCCTGTTCGATGGCGGTAGCCGCAGCAGCGAACTGAAGCGGCAAGCTTCCCGGTCCGACGGCGCCGCGTATCGGGTGGAGGAGCGTGCACAATTTGTCGCCCTCCAAGTCTCGCGCCAATATCTGGACTATCTTTTACAGCAGCGGATCGTTGCGGCATCGGAAGACAATATTGAATTCCATGAACGGATCGTAAGCGACCTACGCGAGGGGGTAACAAAAGGGTCACTCAGCATTGCTGACCAACAACAAGCCGAAGAAAGGCAACAAGCCGCCCGTGCGCGGCTAATTGAGGCCAATCAAGACCTAGTCAACACCGCGGCCTCTTTCCGGACGCTGACCGGGCTCGACCTCGTCGATGGGGCAATGTTGCCGCCTTCCTTGGGAGACAGCATCCCTGCGAGCCTTGAAGAATCCATTGCCTTAGCGCGTGAGCAAAATCCGCGCGTGCGTGAAGCCCAAGCAGACCTTGATGCCGCACACGCAATGGTGCGCAAGGCAAAAGCCGAGATCGCACCAACGCTTTCATTGGAAGGCAATGCACGCATTGGTGACGATATCGACGGATTTCGGGGCGAGACCAACGATCTGCAAGGCGGGGTCGTCATGCGGTGGGACATTTTCAACGGTGGGATCAAGCGCGCTGCTATTCAAGAAATGTACCGGCGAGAAAGGGAGTCCCGCTTCCGCCTGGACCAATTGGTGCGCGAAGCCGAAGAGGATGTTCGTGTGGCTTGGAACGCTTGGGATAATCAAGGCAAGCTGGTTAAACAGCTTGATGCGCAAAGCGTGGTTTCCGACGAGCTAGCCAAGTCGTATCGGGCGCAATTCAATATCGGCCGCCGCTCGCTGCTTGACGTGCTCGACGCGCAGAACACGCGCTATAATGTGCAGGTGCGGGCCGAGACAGCCCGTTTCGCTCAATTTTTCGCCGAATTCAAATTGCTGGCAGCGCAAAACGCGTTGCTCAGAGCAATGCAGGTGGAACCACCAAAAGCAGCTTTGGCGTCTGCCCGAGAGCGATTCAAGGTCGCCCCCACTGTCGAGCTTGACAGTGAATTGCTGCGTGATCCGCGATGACACATTTGGGCGATCAGCTCGGCGCGCGGCGCTGGGGCGCATCTAACCAATCGGTTGATTTCGAAACATGGCATTCGGAGCCTGCTTTGGTTGACGAATTGATTGAGGCCGTCGGACAAGTTGCAAATATTTTTGAAAGGCCGTTTTCCAGAGCGAAAATCACGCGAGGACTTGCGTTGGACGACGACGGCAGTCTGCCCCTCGATCAGCTTGAACAGGCCATCCACCGCCTTGGGCTTCGCTGTGAATTATTGTCCGGACCATTGGCGGCTTGGAACGCGCATGACGTGCCCGCCATATTTTTCCTGAACAGCGGCCGTCCGGTTGTATTGCAGGAAATAGAAGCAGGTATGTGTGTGCTGAAGCTTCCGAATGGCGCGGAACTCCAAATTGATGAAAAGTCCCTGGCGACAGTCTATTCGGGACAAGGCGTCATCATCCGCCACGACCCAACCGCGCAAACGCATGCGGAACGCCCATGGGATCACGGCAGAAGAACGCATTGGTTCTGGAGCGAAGTGTGGAAAGAGCGCGACCAATATCTTTACGTAATGCTCGCATCGTTGTTTATTAATATACTGGCATTCGCCCTTCCGCTGTTTACGATGAACGTTTACGATCGCATCATTCCAAACAAGGCCGCGACCAGCCTGTGGGTGCTCGCATTAGGCGCGATTTTTGCCATCGCAGTTGAATTCAGCTTACGACGGGCACGATCAGGGCTCGTAGATGAAGTTGGGCGCGCTATTGACGCACGGGTGTCTCAGCGCCTGTTGGACAAGGTGCTGAACCTGCCACTTGCAACTCCGCGTGGCAGCACTGGCGCATTGGCGCGACGCATTACAGAATATGAACAGGTTCGCGACTTTTTTGCATCGACGACCGTGGTGCTGATCACGGACATATTGTTCCTTTTTGTATTCATCGGGCTAATCGCAGTGTTGGGGGGGTGGCTTGCCATTATCCCACTTATTGCCATGGTCGTCATGTTCGTCCTTGGCAGAATTATGCAGCGCCAGATGAGCGCCGCTGTGCTTGATGCACAAGCAGACGCCAGCCTGTTGCAAACAACATTGTTTGAAGCCATCGGCAGTCTGGAAACCGTGAAAGCATGTCGTGCCGAAGGTCGCATGTTAAGCAAATGGCGGCGTTTCTCGGCATCCAATGCGCACACGCAGGAAAAAATGCGCAATCTTACATCAGCGGCCGTCAACTTGGCGACAATGTGCCAACAGGGAACGAATATTGCGCTGATTATAGGCGGTTTCTATCTCTTCAATGCTGGAACGATCTCAATGGGCGCGATTATCGCCGTCGTCATGCTCGCAAGCCGATCATTGGCACCCATCGGGCAAATGGCTTTCTTGATGACACGCGGACGGCAGGCATTTGTAACCCTGAACAGCCTGCAATTGTTAATGGACCAAGCGGACGAAAAAGACAAAGGCAGCCGCTCAGTCACGCCTAAAGTCGAAGCTGCGCGGTTGAAGTTCGATCATGTAGATTTCTGTTATCCCGAAGTCGCAACAAACGCGTTAACCGGTATCAACCTGTCGATTACGAAGGGAGAACGCATTGGCCTTATCGGGCGGGTTGCTTCCGGCAAATCTACCTTGGGCCGTGTCCTTTGCGGCCTGTATGACCCGACAGGCGGAAGCTATAATATCGATGGCCTTGATAGCCGGCAGCACCATCCACACGAACTACGTTCCAATCTTCGCTATGTGGGTCAGGATGCGGAACTATTTAGCGGAACCATAAGGGAGAACCTCCTAATTGGCGTTGAAAACGTGAACGACGCTCAAATTATCGACGCCGTAATGAAATCCGGGGCCGATAGCTTCCTGGGGCAAGATGCAACCGGCTTTGACATGCAGATTGGTGAGCGTGGAAACCGCCTTTCCGGCGGCCAGCGCAGCTTTCTGGTTCTGGCCCGCGCTTTGGTCGATCCAGCCAAGCTGCTGTTTCTGGATGAGCCAACAGGCGCCATGGACACGTACACCGAAAAACTATTTGTTGAACGGCTCAAATCGGCCTTGTTGCCCACCCAAACGCTGGTCATCGCCTCGCACAGGTTGGCGGCGCTGAATATCGTCGACAGGTTGATTGTCATGGATGGCGGGCGGATTGTGGCTGATGGGCCACGCGACGAAATATTGGCGGGTGCGGGCCTGTCATGAGCGTAACCGCCAACTTTAATCAGGTGCCTTCCGCAATCGACCAGCGTGATCGAACGATTGTCTGGCTTGGATCGGTATTTTTGGTTGTGACTGTGCTGACCTCAGAGTCAATTTGGGCATTTTTTCTCGACCGAATTGGGGCCGAAGACAACGCATATGCCGACATCGGCCAGGTTGTCACAATCACTCCGGAAGAAAAAAAACTGCTTTGGAAACTGACGGAAGCGGCCGAGCGACCAAAGCAACTAACGCCAGTCGAGGCGACGAAACGCAATCAGGCCATTCCTTTTTCTAAAACTCCGGTTGCAACTGCAAGGCCATTCCAACTTCTAAATGCCAACATGGGCACCGGGTTGACTGCGCTGCGCTGCCTGACCCAAGCGGTATATTATGAGGCTGCATATGAGCCGTTGGCTGGACGCAGAGCTGTTGCTCAAGTCGTGCTTAACCGGATGCGACATCCCGCTTTTCCCAATTCAGTGTGTGGCGTCGTGTATCAGGGCGTGAACAAACCAGTCTGTCAATTTAGTTTCACCTGCGACGGTTCGTTAAACCGCCGACCGAGCCCAACCGCATGGAAAGAGGCGGAAATGGTCGCGCGCGATGCGCTTAACGGACATGTCGAACAATATGTCGGATACGCAACGCATTATCACGCAAATTATGTGTCACCTTATTGGGCGCCAAAGCTGGTCAAAATCGTCAAAATTGGCGCGCACATCTTCTACCGCTGGCCTGGGGGCTGGGGCCTTCCGCGCTCGTTTTCCGACCAATATGCAGGCGTGGAAGCAATACCAAATATATTACCTCGGTCATTGGTCCGTAAAAATGGCGATGACACCAGGACCGCCGTGGGGTCGTCGCCTTTTACGGGTGCACAACATCTCAATGGCTCCGCGCCCGAAAGCCGGACAGACACAGATGTCGGCGGACGGATCGACGTGTCCAAGGGGTGGACGGCTGTAGTTCCAGAGCCCGAAGAAACGCGGCGTTCGTCACGCATGATCGCGCGCCAACAATCGGGCGAATTTGAACTTGTCTCAACTGGGGGTGCAAGATGATTAGGTCAAAGCCATATACAGGTTCGCGACGCGTCATTTTAAACGCTGGCGTGGGTATTTTTGTTTTTATCAGCTGGGCAAGTTTCGCACGCGTCGACGAAGTTACCCAAGGTCAGGGGCGAGTCATTCCGTCAAGCAAAGCGCAAATTGTGCAGTCAGCAGAGCCGGCGTCCATCCGGGAGATCGTGGTACGATCGGGGCAAGCCGTCCGAAAGGGCCAGCTGCTGGTCCAACTCGATGACACAGAATCCTCATCTCGGTTGGGACAGATTGCCGCAGAAAACCGCTCGCTTGCCGCCCGTGCAGACCGGCTGTCACGCGAAGGTTCAGGTGGTGCAAGCGGCGTGGACTGCACCGTGGCGGGCGGAACGACAGCGACCGAATGCAGTCAGGAAGCTGCGTTGCAATCGGTGCGGGCTGCTGCATTGCGTAGCCGAAAATCCGCACTGAACGCCGCCGTCGAACAACGAAGGCGCGATTATGGCGAAGCCCAGGCAACCATAGCTTCATTAAAGGCCAGTTTGAAATTGGCCCAAGATCAGGTTGGAATTCTGGCGCCCTTGGCGGCAAAATCAATCGTTCCCCAACTTGAACTGATGGATGCACAACGCGATGTCAGTGAAATTCAAGGCAAGCTTGCAGCCGCCGAACAGGCAGCATCGCGCGCACAGGCCGGCATTGGCGAGGCTTTGGCGAACGCATCGGAAGCAGGGTTACAATTCCGCCAAGAGGCATTGAACGAACGAAGCCAACTTGTAACAAAGATGGCGGTGAATTCCGAATCCCTACGCGGTGCGGCCGGACGATTGCAGCGCAGCGAAATACGGTCACCAGTGGATGGCATCGTAAACGACATTCAAGTCACGACCGTTGGTGGTTTCGTCCAAGCAGGACAAAAAATTCTGCAAGTTGTACCTGTTGGCGACAAGCTTTTGGTGGAAGCGCGAGTGAACCCAAAAGACATCGCCTTTATCAAGGTCAACGACCTCGCCAATGTCAAAGTCACAGCATATGATTTTGCAGTTTATGGC
This sequence comes from Sphingomonadaceae bacterium, assembly GCA_031426075.1. Lineage (GTDB taxonomy): Bacteria > Pseudomonadota > Alphaproteobacteria > Sphingomonadales > Sphingomonadaceae > Sphingorhabdus_B. Next base: position 14,712 of record JANPKN010000214.1, on the reverse strand, counting down.
GGTCTGAACGGCCGTGTTGTCCAAATTTCCCCGGACAGCATTTACGATGAGGCTTCAAAAGAAGCATATTTCAGCGTCGTTGTCGAAACCGATAGAGCTTATCTGAAAAGTGGGAAGCGCCAATTGCCGATTGGCCCCGGCATGATCTGTGACGTCGAGATCATTACCGGCAAAAAAAGCGTGTTAAGCTATCTGCTCAAGCCTATCGTTCGTGCGCGATCAGACGCCCTGAAAGAACGATGATGCACAGATATTAATCGATTACGACGGACGCCCTCGCGTCCAACCTAGGCTGCTCTACCGATGCCGGTGGGCAAGTCGGATCCCATCGATCTTGGATCGATGTCCATCAAGGCCAGCTGCACCGGCTTTCCAAGACCATGCTTGACTGCCCACGTCGCGGCCTGTGTCCGGTTATCCACCTTCAGCTTGCGCAAAATTGCTTTCACGTGGACCTTCACAGTCGCCTCGCAAATATCATATTGCCGAGCTATGACCTTGTTGGCCTTACCAACCATTATGGCTTTAAGAATATCCACCTCTCGGGCAGAAAGCCCGACAACCGCAACGCTGTCATGCCAGTCACCAACATCCGATTGAGGAACACAACTGGTCAGATTATCGGCTAATTGTGACGGAAATACCTTCTCTCCCATTGCGACCAAGTTGATCGATTCTACCAAAGGTCCGCACGAAATTTCTTTGATAATTACAGCATCAACGCCAATCTGGAACGCCAGAGCGACATGTTCAAAACTATAATGGTCAGCCAATAACACCAGCCGCGCCTGCGATTTGACAGCGGCGATTGCACGGCATGTTTCAATGCCGCCATCATCAAAGCAATTGTCTACGATTATAACGTGCGCGTCGCCTTCAGTCGCCGGTACGTTTAGTGATGCGATCAGAGAACTAGCATCGGCAAGGGACTCTTTTACGCGTAAATTCACGCTCGACAATATCTGTCGCAGCCCTTCCCTTGCAATCTCGTTTTTTCCCAACAGAGAAACTTGGATTTTCGTTTGCATTTCGCCCCCCGGAATATCTACTGAAAGGCGACCCACTTGTTTAAAGTCAGGTTATTATAGCGTTGGTTGTTTATGACTCAAATCTATCCAACCTGATTACTTTTCCACATTGTTTCCACAAATTACTACAAGTTAATAATGATGCAATAGATACAGCAAGAGTGCCACTATACTATACGAAATATCTAGCTTACCTCGAAAGGAGTATATCCTCCCAACTCGTTATAAAATGTTGCGACGATAACTATTAAAACATAATATTATCAAGCAATAAGCTATAACTTGGGTTCGTGAGTGGACACAATGTCGTTAGAAAACGTATGCATTTTTTCTCAAACTGCCGCGTGCCCCCTCATATTCTGTTAACCATTAATGTTAACACAGCAGGGCTCAAAATCGGTAGGGTGTGCGAATCAGTAGTATGTTGCTGAAAGCTGTGGCGGTGTCAGGAGAGCATCGCAACAGCGCGCACCAGCGTCTGCTTTTTTACGTATCGCAATGTTGTCGGCAATCACCGGGTGGATACTGGGGTATAGCGGATGTTCGCTCTGCCGGTAACATCGACTGGCAGGAACAGTCCTGAACCAGTTACCATGACGGAGCCATGGCTGACTTTGCCGACTTCGGCAGATAGCGTGAAGTCGCCTTCGCGGCGCTGAGCGATTGCCTTCTTTGCGGCGAACAGTACTTTTTCATAATCTTTGTTGAAGTCTTCAGTCAGTGCCGCGTTGATCTCGGCCAGAACCTCTGCATCGGAAAATAGCGACATGAGCAAATTAACGGCCTGGCTGTCGGTTCGCGCCGCAATTTGCAGGTCACGCACTTTAATGACCTGCGAATTTGGCTGATTATACGGGACAGCGGATAACCAAATCACGCCTTTTGTGCGTCCCAACGGACTGCGGATGACATCCGCGCTGGCCTTTATGCCGACAGCTAATTTGCCGCCTTCGGTCGCATAAATTGTCACTTTCCCAAATTGCACATCAACTGGCCCGATATTGTCTAACGAAATGCCCTTCGACGCGAGTCTTTTCAGCGCGCGTTCGACAACTGGCTCAAGCTCTGCATAATCGGCGAGCACTGGAATATGGAAGCGAAGACCTTTGTCAGTAACCGCGCGGCCCGGAGGCGGCAGAGGGGTTTTTTTCGGGTCAGCCGGGCGATCCCCAATAAAAGTCTCGGTAATGGTTTCTGCGGCGAGCATCATCTCCAATTGCCGTCCTTTGACGCGATATCCCCCAAAACTAAGGCTTTGGGGCGTAATCCGCATCCACGCAGGTGGCCTCTCTCGATTGAGCATAATCGATGTGAACCCTTGTCGCCATGCGGCTTCTACAATGGCACGCGTATGTGCATTGGCAATTTCCCGTGACAGGTCGCGTTCAAGATCCGCAATAACCGACGCCAATTTCGCGTCTGCTTTATCCGCAAACTGGATTCGCTTGCCCAGGAAGTTAATGCCGGGCGGCTCTTTCCAGTTGTAGTCGATGTTCACTTTAGCGACGGGCGACCAGGCATTGTTGATCGACATCTTCACGACGGCACGGACATCCGCCGAGGCGTTGGCTGTTTCGCGTTTTATGACACCGCCTACATCGCGAGCGCTGATGACCGCTTTAATGGGCAAGTGAACAAAAATCGCATCGCCCTGCCCGGACAAACGAATGCGCCCCCGTGTGACTTGTCCAACGATATTACACGCAACATCCGGGGTGACTTTGGCACCTTTGATGCCGATTTTGCATGCAATGTTTTTACAGTTTTTGCCCTTGCAGTTTTGTTGGTGAACGGGACAGATGGTCACCCGTTGTGCCGGAATGCATTTTGGCTCGCGTTGATTGATAGACCAAAGACGTTGCGGAGTTGAACCGTTCAGCTTTGCCTCAATATCGTTAAGACCCATGGTGAGTGGCACGACTATAGTTGACGGTTGTTTCGGGAAATTTGCTGGTGTGTCAATCCGAGGGGGTGCGGGATTGCCGACACGGTCATTGCAACCCGCGAGCATCGACATGGCAAGCAACATTCCAGCTATTGGTAATCGCAACAACATCCGCATGCCCGTTTGCTCAAATAAGAATAGGCAAAGGATAGGTTATTTATTTCAAAATTCTATCAAAATCCCTCTTGGAGATTTTTGCAATGCCGTCGGTGATCTTAATCAGTAAGATATTCTAGTGCCTGCCCGTGCAAAGGGAATTGCGCAGCGTGTGTGGTAATCAATCTGTTGATTTCATTGAGGTCAGCAAGGTCTAGTCCCTCCAGCGAAGCGAACAACTTGTCGTCGGGCGGGAAGGTTCCGTATCCGGCAAACAGGCAGTGCCAAGACAAAGCGCTGTAATAGCGGCCGACGCCGAGGCGGTGAATTTCGGCAGTCAGATCTGCTCCTGTAAACCATGCAGTCATCAGCGCCTTGAGATTATCCGACAGCGCATCATTGCGGGCGTTGTCGTGCCAATAGGCCGAGTCATGCCGTTGGTTCATGCGGTAATGGGCGACGATATAATCGCGTATGCCTTCTATACGTTCAGCTAGACCAGAATTCAGTTCATGCGCATATTGGTCAGTCGCCCCGCCCTTTTCAAAGGCTTCGGTAAAACCTTCGACCGTTGCTTGGACGATGTGCAGCGCGGTTGCCTCAAGCGGTTCGATGAAGCCTTGTGATAGGCCAACGGCAAGGCAATTACGCACCCAGCAACGCTCCAGCCTTCCAACGTTCATTTTCAGATGACGGGCTGGAACCTTGCTGTCCAACAGGCCAAGATGCTGCCGGAGTTCTGTTTCGGCGGCGTCCGCGTCGATGTAGCGCGACGAATAGACATACCCATTGCCCGCGCGGTTGGTCAGCGGAATACGCCATGCCCAACCAGCCGACAGTGCGGTCGCTTTCGTCTCGCTGGGAATCTCGCCTTCGTCATTGGGTGTCGGCATTGCGACGGCGGAGTCGTTGAACAGATTATCGCCGAAGCTTACAAAGCGTTCCTTCATTGCTTTCTGGATAATCGTCCCGCCAAAACCACTGCAATCGACAAAGAAGTCGCCGGATATTGCCTCATCCTCGTCCGTGCGTAACGCCTGCACGTTGCCTGCGGTGTCAATCTGCACATGCTTCACTGTGCGTGCCATATGGGTCACGCCGAGAATGCCAACCGCATGGTCACGCAACGTCCGCCCAACCAAAGTTGCATCGAAATGATAGCCATAGCCGATGGCATGCGGATAATCCGCGGCCGCCACTGGCGCGCGCCGTTCTGTGGCTATCCGGGCGGGTAGAAAGAAACGGTCGGGATGTGCCTCAACATCGCGGCCAGTTCGACGCGCGCGGGTTTGGAAATAGAATTTGCTTTCGGTCAAATGATCCAGTTCCGTATGGAACGGATGGAAATAATTTTCAAAGCCGGAGCGCTCCGACCAATTATGAAAACGGATGCCCGCCTTGTACGTTGCGTTACACTTGGGCATCCATTCAGCTTCGGTTAGCCCAAGCGTCTCGAAAAATGCCTTTAGCTGCGGGGTTGAACCTTCGCCGACGCCAATGATGCCAATATCAGGCGATTCCACGACGACGATGTCATGCTGCGGCCATCGCTTCGCAAGCAAACAGGCTGTCATCCAGCCCGCCGTGCCGCCACCCAATATGACAAAGCGAAGTCGCGCCGTCCCCATTAGCGCCGCCGAAGCATCCAGCCAAAGATATCATCAAGACGCGCCGCCCACGCATTTTCTTCATGCGGCGTGCCTACATAGACAGAGCTTTGAAAGTCGCGGCCACGTCTCCAGCCATTGGCAATCAAAGCGGCATCGAGATTGTCTTGGTAAGGCTTATAAAAAGCGTCCAGCGTTTCGGTACCGTGGTCGAACCAGATGCGACGGCCTTTGGGTTTGCCCAGATCGAGCTTCACAAATTTTCGCCAGGCGGCAAAAATGTCCTGACGCTCTGCCTCCGACCAGTTGGGGTCGCCCAAAGGCAAATGCGTCGACACCGCGCCCGCCGTGCCAAACACTTCGGGATATTTACTGATGGCATAAAGCGAGATGAGCCCGCCCATGCTTGACCCCAAAATTACGGTATGCGCGCGGTCTTTCTTGGTGCGATACATGCGATCGATTTTGGGTTTAAGTTCGGAAACGATAAATTGCAGATATGCATCGGCAATCACTGGCTTGCCACTGTGCTGTGCTTTAAGCTTCACGCGTGTGGCGGGTGACACATAATCGAGCATTGGCCGGGGAAAATATTGCCGCCACCGATCTACGCCGGGTTGGTCAATGCCGACAATTATGAACGGCGCAACTTTACCCGAAGCGATGAGCCGGAGAGCGGGTTTGTCCGCTGACCACACTTTGTTGAAATTTGACCGTTTCGGATCGAATAGATTCTGGCCGTCATGCATATACACGACGCCATAGCGGCCTTTGCCCACGTCATAGCCGGGCGGGAGCCAGACAACGACCTTGGGTGGTGCGATTTGGTCGGTTGCGACGGGACCCAAGTCATCAAAGCGCCCCTGATCCTGCGCCCAAAGTTGCGTCGACGGTCCCAGCCACAGCGCTGTGCCGATGATGGCAGCCGCCGTTAACAACGACCGACGCCGCATCTTGGTCATTTACGCTCGACCAGACGGATAGCAAACCCGCCGCCTGGGGCGATCCGCATGTTGAGCATATCCGTGCTGACCAACGTCTTCCGCTCAATGGCGATCGAATGCCTTTTCTCGGTACGATAATCGGCATCGTCGCCATCGCGGTAGATTTCGGCGGTGTATTTCTTGCCTGGCGTCAGGAAGTCGAGGTTGAAGCTGACGTTGCGTGCTTCTTCATCACCGACTGCACCGATATACCAGTTTTTACCGCCACGTTCTTTGCGCGCGATGGTCACGAAGTCTCCGATCTCACCGTTCAAAACGCGGGTGTCCTCCCAATCGGTCGGCACATCGCGAATGAACTTCATGGCTTCGGGATATTTGGCGTAATTTTCCGGCGTGTCCGCTACCATCTGCACTGGTGAGTAAATGACGACATATAACGCAAGCTGCTTGGCGATAGTCGACAATATGTCGCTGTCGCGTTCTCCCTTCAGGCTCAGGATGCCGGGCGTGAAATCCATCGGCCCCTCCAGCATGCGCGTAAACACGACGTTCGCCTCATGCTCAGGCGGGTTTTTACCGCCCCACGCGTTATACTCCATCCCACGCATACCTTCGCGCGCTACCCAGTTGGGATAGGTGCGGTGAAGGCCGGTGCCTTTGACGGGCTCATGACTGTCGATGCCGACTTTGTATTTGGCGGCAGCTTCAAGAACGCGCAGCTGGTGGTTTACCATCCATTGGCTTTGGTGCCATTCGCGATATTTCTTGCCGTCGGCATCCTCGCGCTCCATCTGGCCTGCGTCAGTTACGTAGCCCGTTTTTACGAACATGTAATCGCGGTCAGCAGCAAATTTGAACGCTTTGTTGAACTGGTTTTCATAATGGGTCGCCGCGCCGCCGGTTTCATGATGCCCCATTAGGCGGACGCCCCTTTTCTTGCCATATGCCACGAGCATATCGACGTCGAAATCTTCAGTAGGCTGCGCAAAATCCATATCATGGCCATTGCCGAACCAATCTCCATCCCAGCCTACATTCCAGCCTTCGACCAAGAGATGCGGTATCTTATTCTCCGCCGCGAAATCGATGTAGCGTTCGACGTTGGCGTTGGTCGCGCCATGTTTTGGCCCTCGCGCCCAGCTCCATTCGCCCTTAATCATATTCCACCAAACCCCCGCGAATTTGCCCGGTTTGATCCAGCTCACATCGCCCACCTTGTTGGGTTCATTCAGGTTGAGCATGAGATGGCTGTGGTAAATACCTGCGGCATTGTCGGCGATGATAAGCGTTCGCCAAGGGGTATTCCACGCGCCCTTTTTCTGGACCTTGGGTTCGCCAGCGCCGGGATGCAGCGCCGCGCGCAGTGTGTTGCCTTCGGTACGCGCAACCGCCATACCCGAGTAATCGACCAACGCTGCCTCATGTAACGCAACATGTGTGCCGTCGGTGAGTTTGATCGTTACTGGCGTATCGGCATTGGCCACGGCTGACAAAGGCGTCTTGTTGTAAAGATACTCTTCGCGGTTCCACAAGAAGGCTGGCTTCCACCAAGCCGTTCCCTCGCTGGCAAAGGCAAATTCGGTCAGTTCATCGGCGATATTGGATTGCGCGAGATTAGGTTGTTCGGGAAATTCATAGCGGAAGCCAACGCCATCTTCATACAGCCGGAACGTCACGGAGAAGCCGCGCGCCAGCGTTGTTGTTTCCTTTAGATGAACCTTCAACTCGCGGTAGTGGTTGCGGATATTCTTCCATTCACCCCATGGCTGAGTCCATGTTTCATCAAAATCTCGCGTTTCCTGTCCAGCCAAGGCAAGCCGCCGATCAATTTTCACCGCATCAGTGAACAAAAACCCAAGCTTCGACGGCGCGAGGATTTGCTTCCCCTTGCGGGTCACCGCGTAGGCTGCGCGGCCATCGCCATCGATCGTGACATCAACTTGCACTGCCCCATCAGGCGAGGTTGCCGTAGCCACGGGTTGCGCATTAGCTGCGACAGGCAATAGCAACGCGGCAAAAATACCCAACGCGGCCCAGGCTGATTTGGGCAGGTTGTTCCCAAGCTTATTGTTAGCGACGGGCGTCATGCAATTTTCTCCATTATTTGTGCTGCGAAAGCGGGGAGCAACCGGGGTGTTGCCGCATTGACGGTGCTGAGAGTCCTCCAGCGATCAGGCTGGGCTGGTTGCCAGTTAATGGCTTCGCGCCCCATGTTGAACGCGCAGATGAGGTGCTGATGCGAACTGCGTCGTTCAAATACGAGCAAGTCACCATGCGCTTCGATAATCTTGAGGTCACCGCCTTGCAGCGCCGCATTGCTATTGCGGAGTGCCAGCAAGCGCTTTGTCAAAGCCAGCATGGACAGCGGATCGGCTTCTTCGACATCCACTGCCATGGCGCGGTGATCTGGGCCCAGCGGCAACCATGGTTCAGCGCTACTGAAACCGCAATTCGGTGCGTTGGCGGCCCATGGCATGGGCGTGCGCGTGCCGTCACGGCTTAAGGTCAGCGGCCAGTTGGCGATTGCTTCGGGGTCTTGCAGTTTTTCGAACGGGATATCGACTTGCGTCAGGCCAAGCTCTTCACCTTGCCAAAGGATCACATTTCCGCGCAGAGCAATAAACAGCATCATCACCATGGCCGCATAATCTTCCCGCGCGTCCTCGGGTGCCCATCGGCTAATCCAGCGCGGCGCGTCATGGTTCGAAAACGCCCAGCTTGGCCAACCAATGCCGTCGACATCCGGCCATGCTTCGACCGCTTCGCGCACAAGCGCCGGCGTAAGTCGATCTGCGTAAAGGAAGTTAAACCCATACGCGCTGTTGAAATGGCGTTCGCCCGCGGTAAACGCCTTCATTTCGCGGTCAGGTTCCGGACCGCCAACTTCAGCGACCGAGAAACGGTCGGGATATTGGTCCATTAATTCTCGCAAACGGGCAATGAACATGGGAATGTCAGGGTGTGACTGATTGTGGATTTTGAGCTGGAAATCAAAGGGCCGGGTGCGCACGCCATTTCCAAGCGGCGCGGGTGGATTGTCCTTCAGGTCGGGATCATGCATCGCAAAGTTGATCGCATCGACGCGGAATCCATCCACGCCGCGATTCAACCAGAATTGCGCAACAGACAGCATCGCATTTTGCACAACCGGATTATGCATATTGATCTGCGGCTGGCTGCTTAAAAAATTGTGCATATAATATTGGCCACGCCGCGCATCCCAAGTCCACGCTGGCCCGCCGAAAACTGACTGCCAATTGTTGGGCGGTGAACCGTCCGCCTTTGGATCGGCCCAGACATACCAATCTGCCCTCGGATTATCGCGCGAGGTGCGGCTTTCGGCAAACCAGGCATGTTGGTCGGAGGTATGCGAGTAAACTTGGTCGATCAGGATTTTCAGTCCAAGGCTATGTGCCCTAGCGATGAGATCATCGAAATCAGACAGGGTACCAAAAATCGGGTCGATGCCGCAATAATCGGCCACGTCGTAACCGAAATCCTTCATCGGCGAAGTGAAAAAAGGCGACAGCCACACTGCATCCACGCCCAATGAGGCAATATAGTCCAGCTTGGACGTGACCCCCGGCAAGTCGCCGATGCCGTCACCATTGGAGTCACAGAAGCTACGCGGGTAGACCTGATAAATGGTTGCGCCACGCCACCAAATTTGCCGCAATTCCTGCGCGGAAGAAACTATCGTCTCAGTCATTTTACGGTGCAGATCACATAATCAAGGGGTTGGAGCGAGACAGATGCCGAACCGGGCGCATTCAAAACTGGGCAAATGCCGTGGACTGGCGAAAAGGCTGTGGCGCGCGGGCTAAGTTCAAAGTTCCCAGATATTGGACGATCGCTCGTGTTGGCAACCACAACCACCTCTTCGCCGCTTGCCTCGTCAATTCGGCTAAAGGCAAACAAGCCGGGCTTTTCGCCATGATTGCGAACGATGGTGCTGCCACGGCGCAAGGCGGGCGACGCCAGCCGGACTTTCGATAGCTTGGCAATGTGCCGATAGATCGGGTGATCCTGCGCATAATTGTCGACCGCATAACTGTTGTCGGTGCCGATGAGGTCATTATCGAGATAGACCTTAACCTTTGACGCAAAATGCGTTTCGCGCGCATCCTGATCGCCACCGTCGCCGACAAATCCTTGCTCATCACCCGAATAGATCGTCGGGACACCACGCATTGTGAACATCAGCGCATGGCCAAGCTGCACGCGTTTTAGTAATTCGTCCTGGCTAATGTCGGGCATACGTTTACGCAAATTGGTCGAAAAACGGGCAATGTCGTGGTTGCCCAAAAATGTCGGCATTCGCTTGGCTGACGATGGTCCATCACGATAGAGCACGTCATTCGCAATCAACCGGCTTAGCGCCTCTGGCCCATTTTGTCCGCTTAGCGCCTCGACAACGGCCCAAGTGAACGCAAAATCGAGCGTATTATAGTGATCGGTCCGGTTATAGCGCGCGAGTGTGGCGGTATCTACGCCGTCCACCATAACCTCAGCAAATATGTGGAAGTTAGGAATACCCCGCGCTTTCGCCCTTTCCTCCATCGCTGGAATGAAAGCCTGCCAGAATTCGGAATTTACGTGCTTGGATGTATCGATGCGAAAGCCGTCGACTCCAAAATCGTCGATCCATTTACCAAACACATCGATAAAACCACGGACGACGCGCGGATTTTCAGTCGCGATATCATCCAACCCGACAAAGTCGCCATATACGACGCTCTCGCCCTTCCAATAAGAGTTCCCGCGATTGTGGTAGTAACGAATGTCGTTCAGCCAAGCTGGAACTTTAACATTTTCCTCGGCCTTCGGCACGAACGGTTGGTAGGCGAAATTCATATCGGTCAGCTTGGCGAAATTTTCGTCGGTCTGGACGATGTCGCCGGCGAAGCCGGAATTGATAGGCGCGCCGGTAACGCCGCCTTTGCGGGAATATGGATAATCAGCGATGTTACGATAGGCGCAATCGCCGGGACAATCGCGATATTGGATGACGTCCGCGGTGTGGTTGGCGACGATGTCCATATACACCTTCATCCCCCGCTTGTGCGCAGCATCGACAAAGGTTTTGAACTCGGCATTGGTGCCAAAATGGGGGTCAATCGAGGTAAAATCAGTAATCCAATATCCATGATAGCCAGCGCTTTCCTGGCCCGGCCCACCCTGTACCGGCTTGTTCTTGAAAATAGGCGCAAACCAGATCGCTGTAATACCAAGAGATTGAATATAATCCAGTTTTTGTGTCAGCCCCTTAAGGTCTCCGCCCTGATAAAATCCCTTATGTGTCGGATCAAAACCATGCTTCAACGGGCCCCCCTTGATGCCGCCTTGGTCATTTTTCGGATCACCATTGGCAAAACGGTCAGGCAGCACGAAATAAATGACCTCATCCTCCGGCAACCGATCGCGGTACGCTTGCGCCGCCAAAGGCGCAGTGAATACGCTCGTGAGCAGACTGGCCGCGAGACAGAGCGACTTTAATTTCATGGCAGGACCTTTTTGATGTCGAGGGGAGGTGCAGCGCAGTTTGCTGCAATGAATTGTTGATGCAGCGGCATCTGGTGAGCCACGTGCCGGGCGTGCCGCGATGCGATATCCAGAAACTCCTGCAACTGTTCAGTGCTGAGGAGGTCAGCCAACGGGTTATATCCTACAGGACGAAGTCCTTGGCCCCACATCACCTGAAGCCAGCCAAGTTCGGTGAAAAGTTCATCGTTGAAACGCAATATCCGGCCATTTGTACGGAACAGATCCATCTTCTCCGTCAAGCTATCGGGGATAACCATATCGCGACACCGTTCCCAAAATGCACCGGGGCGATTAGTGGCCTTGTAATGCAGGATGATGAAATCGCGGATGGAATGAAATTCAAAATCCATGCGGGCATTGAACGCGTCGATGTCGGGTTGATGAAACCGGGTAGATGGAAAAAATTCAAGCAGTTTGGCAATGCCCGTTTGGATCAAGTGGATGCTGGTCGACTCCAGCGGTTCAAGGAACCCGCTCGAAAGACCAAGCGCCACGCAATTTTTCTTCCAGATTTCTCGCCTTTTACCTGTTACAAAACGAAGCATCCGGGGTTCTGCCAAGGGTGCACCGTCCAGGGTTGAAAGCAAGGTGTCCGTTGCGTCCGCATCGCGGACAAAATCGCTGCAATAGACATATCCGTTCCCGGTCCGGTGCTGCAACGGGATGCGCCATTGCCAACCGGCTTCGCGCGCTGTGGAGCGTGTGTAGGGTGTAAGCGGGTCCACGGATTCACAAGGCACGGCCACGGCGCGATTGCACGGCAGGAAGTGCGACCAGTCCTCATAGCCGCTGTTCAAAGCCTGTTCGATCAGCAACCCGCGAAATCCAGAGCAGTCGATGAACAGGTCGCCTTCGACAATCTCACCCGATGCAAGCGTTAGGCTTTGTATGTTACCGCTTTCGGCGTGGACCGCTACATGGGCAATGCGGCCTTCGGTGCGCATGACACCGCGTGCTTCGGCGTATCTGCGCAGGAACGTTGCATAAAGCCCGGCGTCAAAATGATAGGCATAAGCCACATTGCTTGGCGGGCTACCTGGCTTTTCCTGCGGCCTTGCGAAGCGGTTTTGCGACGCGGCAAGCGCGGTGGGGGCATAGTCCCAGAGAGAACTTGAGCCGCCTTGGTGTTGATGGCGCAGCCAATATTGGTGGAACGGCACTAGCCCAAGCGGCCGACCAATACCGCCAAAGGCATGGATGTAACGGTGCCCCGGTTCGCGCCAGTCAACAAACTCGATGCCCAATTTGAATGAACCTTGCGTTGCGCGAACAAATTCGTTTTCGTCTATTCCAAGGCTTTGATTGAACAGTTGGATGGCAGGGATCGTTGCTTCACCCACGCCAACTGTGCCGATTTCTTCCGATTCAACCAGATGAATGGAATATGCCGGACCCAAAAATCGAGCAAGTGCCGACGCGGCCATCCAGCCTGCCGTGCCGCCCCCAGCAATAACGATCTTTTTGAGAGATCTCTCCATCATCCCCACTCAAGACAACAAAGCCCCCGCCACGTCAGGTGAAATCCTTCCGTGGCGGGGGCCTTTGTTAGTTCATCAGAACTTGTAGTTAAAGCCAGCCAAGAAGCGACGGCCGTAGATCTGGTAATCGATAACCTGATTACGGCTTGCGCCTACGGAAGCAAAGCGCTCGTCCGTCAAGTTCTGGCCCTGCAGATAGAGCGACAGACCCTGCAGCGCGCTACCGTCCTGGAAGTCGTAGCCAATCTGGCCGTCGACAATCATTTCGGCAAGCGCCGTGCGACGCGTTGGTGAACCGCCAAAGCCAGTGAAGTCACCAAGGAAGGTCGAACGGTAACGCACCGAACCACGCGCATTGAAGCCCCATTTTTCGAAATAGGCGGTGCCATTGGCAACCCACTTGGAGTAGCCCGGGATTTGATCGACGTTGCCAGCAGCATCCTCAATCTTTGTTTTCGTATAACCAACACCGCCGGTTACGCCAAATCCATCAAGTGCTTCGCTGATGTTGCTGAACGGTAAAGTGACCGCCAATTCCGCACCGTAAAGCTTCCCGCCGCCGGTGTTGAATGAAGACTCCAGGCGTCCAATAAGCGTCGCTGGCGGAAGGCCCGTAGGCAGCGGATAACCGTCAAAATCAAACGGGAAACGCGTGCGGTCGATATAGCTCTTGATGTCTTTGTGGAACAATTGGAGCGAGATCAGACCGGACTGCCCAAAATATTTTTCGAAGTTCAGGTCAATCGCGTTGGCGCGATAGGGACGAAGCTGCGGGTTCCCTCCGTTACCATCGATGAACGGCGCCAGTCCCGTGGGGCTATCAGCGATTGTGTTGTTAATCCCATAGGAAACAGCGACGCGAAGGTCATCCAGGCGCGGACGTTGAATTTGGCGCGAAGCCGCAAAACGGATCACGAAGTCGCTGTCAAAACGCATCGACAGGTTAAGGCTTGGCAAAACATCCCAATAGCTTGCACTTGCACGCACCGACTGCGCGACACCGCCAGCAAATACAGTCCCTGACGAACCTTGGTCGGTGTGAATAGCCTGAACGCCGATATTTCCGGTCAACGTGCCATTGCCCAATTCCTGTTCAATGTCGGCCTGCAGATAGGCAGTCATCAAATCTTCGGTAACGTTGAACGCCTTCGCAGGAATATCAGGCGATGTGTTGCGATCCAGTACCAGCGTGCCGTCCGCGATCAAGTCGCGGGCGTCGTAGCTGACGATCGGACCAAGGCCGAGATATCCCAAGTTGGTTGGGCGCAACAGCGCGCCTGCAGGAATAGACAATTCCAACGCACCACCACGCAATCGCACCAGGAATTCGTCCGGGGTAAGGCTCTTGTTACGATCAGTGTAATTCAAACCGAATTTAATGGCCGAGAAAAAGCCTTCGACTTCTTTTTCAACACCGACGCGATATTGCTTCAACTCATCTTCGACGATGCGGTTGTTATAATATCCCGCCTGTGGAACGGTGCCACCACCCCAACCCAGCGGATCAGTCAATTTGATAAGTGCTGGATTGCTATAATCCAGAGTTGGATCGAAGAACGTGCCGGACGGGCCAGATGTAAACCCAATGCTGTCTGACGGGCTTGTCCCATCACCTTGGGGATCGCCGCCATCACCATTGAAGCCAGTTCCGGAGTAGCTTTCGATGCTAAGCTCGTTACGATCCGTTCTTGAATAGCCAACGTCGATAAATGCCTTCCAGCCATCATCACCAGTATATTCAGCATTGTAGCCGAACGAGTAAAGATCCGCTTTGCGCTGGAAAATGTCGTTACGAATTACGCCGCGCACGTCATTAAAACGCCCAGAGGTTGCAAAGCCGTCGGACACTGCGCCTGTTGCTGGATTGAATGGGTCAGTGTCAAAACCGCCTCCAAATGCGAGGGGCAATTCAATGCCGCGCTTCGACTGGTCGTCGTTAAAGTTCGAATAAAATGCATCAAGCGTCATGCGGACGGTGTCGGATGCCTGATATTGCAAAGTTCCATTGAGGCCGAGGCGCTTCAATTGAGTAGATGTAACATAAGATTTCGAACCGCCAATGACCGCGGG
>JANPKN010000213.1:0-2304 GCA_031426075.1 Sphingomonadaceae bacterium | reverse complement strand
GACGGTGATGATCGCGCATCGGGTATCGTCGTCCGACATTGTCGAATAAAAAGAACCCGTATCCTGGATAAAAATAATTGTCGAAATAGCCGCCGCTGAAGCCGATATCACCAAAGCCCTGCCCATAGTCGCAATCGTAATAACTGTCGTACCCGCCATAAGGGTCGCAACCGTAGCCATCGTCATTATATCCGTCGCTGGCGAAGCCCAAGCCGACATCATAGACACATCCCGATAGACTGAAGCTTGCGGTTATCAGCAACGCTGCCTTCATTAGGGCCTTTGAAATCACCACCATGTTACTTCCCCTTGGTGTAGTCAGCAAAATCGTCCGGATTCCGCCATGTGCTGATGCCTAAGCCGCTACAGTTGAATTGCACATGAATACAAATGTTTGCCTGCGCTCAGAGTTGCATGGCCAATGTGACACTTGCGCCTTATTAACAGACATGGCAGTAGGGTTTAACTGCGCACTTAAATTAGGATGAAACCCATGGCCCTTGCCCATAGCGAAGCTGCCAACCCGCATTGGGTGCCACGCACAAAGATTGGTGATCTTTCGCATATTCCTGGCGAAAATGGACCGCCGATCATCGGCACGACGTTCCGCGTGCTACGCGATCCGCCTGCTTATGGCGCGCATATGGTCAAAACCTATGGCAAGGTGTTTCGCACCAATGCCTTTGGCAACCCAACGGTCTCACTTGTGGGCGCTGAGGCAAACGAATTGTTGCTGTTTGACCGGGAGAAGCTTTTCTCGTCCGAGCAAGGCTGGGGGCCTGTCCTCAATCTGCTTTTCCCGCGCGGGCTGATGTTGATGGATTTCGACCATCACCGCATGGACCGGCGCGCCCTTGGCATCGCATTCAAGCCGGAGCCGATGCGCGCCTACACGCAAGACATGAACCGTATTTTTGCCGAGCAGCTTAAGAATTGGCGCGGCGACATGCTGTTTTATCCAGCCATCAAGCAACTCACGCTTGATGTTGCGGCGAGCAGCTTTCTGGGCATTCCGTTGGGACCAGAAGCGGACAAGATCAACAAGGCCTTTGTCGACATGGTGCAGGCATCGGTCGCGCCGATCCGCGCGCCACTGCCCTTCACGCCCATGGGCAAGGGCGTTGCCGGCCGCAAATATCTGATCGATTATTTTGGGCCACAGATCGCGGAGCGTCGCCGTAACGAAAACCGGCAGGATATGTTCAGCCAGTTCTGTCGGTCCAAGCGCGAAGACGGCGCGTATATGTCCGATGGCGAGCTGATCGATCATATGAATTTCCTGATGATGGCCGCCCATGACACGATCACGTCATCGGTCACATCGATGATCTGGATGTTGGCGAAGCACCCCGAATGGCAGGAAAAGTTACGCCAGGAGTGTCTCTCCATTGCCCCCGCCGGAAGCGATATCGCCTTTGCCGATTTGGACAAATTCGAACTGACCGAATATGCATTCAAGGAATCGCTTCGGATGATTTCACCTGTCCCATCGATCCCGCGCCGTTCGCTGCGTGACTTCGATTTCATGGGCTATCACATTCCCAAGGGAACATCGGTCAGCATCAGCCCCTCTTATGTCCATATGATGGAGGAATATTGGCCAAACCCGCATGAATTTGACCCCATGCGGTTTACGCCCGACAAGGTTAAGGCGCGGCATAAATATGCTTGGGTCCCCTTTGGCGGCGGCGCGCATATGTGCCTGGGGCTTCACTTTGCCTATATGCAG
Source organism: Sphingomonadaceae bacterium (assembly GCA_031426075.1). Lineage (GTDB taxonomy): Bacteria > Pseudomonadota > Alphaproteobacteria > Sphingomonadales > Sphingomonadaceae > Sphingorhabdus_B. The sequence goes on along the minus strand of JANPKN010000213.1, from coordinate 575 downwards.
ACAAAGCTGTTCATGCATCATTTGCTGACCTCTGTCCGTGTGGAAATCGCGGAAGGCTATCAGCCCGATTGGCAGGCCTGGCCGATACCAAAGCCGAAAGATGGGCTGAAAGTGCATTTCCGGCCGCTGTAACGACCACGCAAAGTCATGTCAGGTTTGCCCTAAACGATATTGCACAGCGCGGCTGATGCCGTAAGGGTCGGTCCAGCGCATGGCCTATTCAGAACAGACAGATTGGAACCGTGACGCTATCCGGCGGCGGGGCATTGGCCTTGCGGTAGCACTGTTGCTCGAAGCCATCATCATCATTGCAATACTCAGCCTCAGCATGCGCGCGGGCGGTCCAGCGGCAGGCACACGCGGTCTCAGCACCTTTTCGCTGGAGGCGGAGGCAGCATCCGCGTCTTCTGCGGACAAAAGCGAAATACAGACGCCAGTCACCAAAGAACAGAAAAGCGAATTTACGCCGCCCATCCCAAAGCCCCTGCTGCCGCCGGTCAATCCCGTCAAGGCCCCCCCGCCCAGCCCCAATTTTATCAAAGTCAGCAAATCCGAATTTGACGCGATGGATCTGT
>JANPKN010000212.1:0-11920 GCA_031426075.1 Sphingomonadaceae bacterium | reverse complement strand
AATCGTTTCCTGGTCAGTCCGCGACGAAAGCCTGCACTGCGAAGGCATCACCAAGCTGTTCCACGCATTCTGCGCCGAGCGCGGCTGCCTGACCAAGGCAGTCAAGGAAGACATCATCGATTGCTGCCAGAAGGTCGTCCGTCTGGAAGACAGCTTCATCGACCTCGCGTTCGAAATGGGCCCAGTCCCCGGCATGACCGCCAAGGAAATCAAGCGTTACATCCGCTACATCGCCGATTGGCGCCTGGGCCAGTTGGGCTTCAACCCAATCTACATGGTCGAAGACCACCCGCTGCCATGGCTCGCGCCATTACTGAACGGCGTCGAGCACGCCAACTTCTTCGAAACCCGCGCCACCGAATACAGCAAGGCGTCGACACGCGGCGATTGGGGCCAGGTATGGGATTCATTCGACCGTCGTAAGAAGAAAGACGTCGCCGAGATCATCGTCGCCGAAAATGACGGCATGGACATGTTCGAACAGGCTGGGGTTGCTGCGGAGTGAGCCACACCATTGGCTAGCAATTTACAGTTGGCAGCGATTAGATCGGGCCTTGGTCTGGCGGCCATGGCCGCCGGTGCTGTGCTGTTTTGGCCAAATCCGGTGCCTGCATTTGATGCTGAAAAGGCGCTAGCGTTTGCTACTGCCATTTCAATTTGGTTAGGAGCGGAGTGGTTTCAAAGTGAAAGCAATGCCGAAAGCGTCGAAGCCCCCGTTTTATCTCCGTTGGCCGAGCATGACAGGCTTCTTGGCCAAAAATTGTTTTCAATTTGTAGCTCTGGCTTTTTAAACTTTTTGAAAACTCATGACTTAGGGGTGTCTTGGCGAAAAGAGCAAATGGACCCCTTATATAATCTTTCTTATTTATTAGATGATGTTGCTCATGAATTCGTCGATGATGAGATTCAAGCTCAGCTTTTGCAAATTAAGCCAGTAACGAACAAACTAGCTCGGGATATGGCTTATGGTGCTTGGCCGTTAAGGGACAATGCGAACCTGTTCACCATGATACCCGACCAACAGCGCGTAACGGATGATTGGTCCAAAGAGACTTCTGCTAAAGTAGAAAACGCAAATGGCGATGCAACGCTTCTAGTGAGCGTGATCGAAGACCTTTTTCGCATCCTGAGGCGGAAGGGATTAGTACTTGTCAGCGCAGATTAAAGCAAAATCGATATCTCGACTTGACGCGAACATAGGCAGAACATATCCAGTAACCACACAGGATACTGACCATGAACTCAATTGAATTTTGCGCCGGCGCTGGCGGTCAAGCTCTCGGACTGGAGCAAGCCGGTTTTCGCCATTCGGCTTTGGTTGAGATCGAGCCCGATTATGCGGCGACCTTGCGCCTTAACCGCCCCAATTGGGATGTGCGCTGCGCTGATATGAACGCTTTTGACGGGCGGCCCTTTGAGGGGATCGATATGTTCGCGGGTGGCCTGCCCTGCCCCCCATTTTCGATGGCTGGCAAACAATTGGGTGAACGCGACGAGCGTAATCTGTTCCCCGCTGCATTGCGCCTTGTAGACGAAATGCGCCCCAAGGCGATTATGATCGAAAATGTCCGCGGATTTCTGTCGGCGGTGTTTGAGGATTATCGCAACGGGTTGAAAAGCCAATTGGACAAGATGGGATATCGGACAGACTGGCGCTTGCTCAACGCATCCGATTTCGGCGTGCCGCAATTGCGCCCGCGTGTCGTGATCGTGGCATTGCGAAAAGACTATGTCGACGCATTTGATTGGCCAACGGCGTTGCCTCATAATCCGCCGACGGTCGGTGAGACTCTGGTCGATTTGATGGGTGAAAATGGCTGGCGGGGTGCAAAGGCTTGGGCGAAGGGCGCGAATGAAATTGCCCCCACTATCGTTGGCGGCAGTAAAAAACATGGCGGCCCTGATCTTGGCCCCACCCGCGCGCGGCGCGCATGGGCGACATTGGGCGTCGAGGGCAAAAGCCTGTTTAACGAAGCGCCCGGTCCCGCTTTCGTCGGCACGCCCCGCCTGACCGTACGGATGGTTGCGCGGCTGCAAGGCTTTCCCGACAATTGGCAATTTCACGGTGGTAAGACCACAAGCTATCGCCAAGTCGGCAACGCATTTCCTCCGCCGGTGGCCAAGGCCGTTGCGCAGAATTTGAAAATCGCGTTGTCCGTGCAGAAACATTTTTTGGTGCGGGCTGCGTGAACCTGTTTACCGATAATGGCTATCAGCCGTTATCGGCAGACCATATCGACCATGATGATTTGGCCGCGCTTGAAACAGATTTATTGGTAGCCGTTAAGGGCAGGGAATTATTTGAAGAGAAGCTGCGGTCTTTTTTTCGTTCCGCCATTGACGAAGTCATCGATACGGCGCGCACTGGGCGGTTCTTCCTCAAAGATCTTGAGAAGACGGAAAAGACCTATCTTGGCACTAAATTCGAAAATCTCTTGCGCGACTGGCTGCAAGTTCCCCGAGGAGTAGTCCTTGACTTATTGATTGGTGGACGAGAAGTTGATGTCAAATCTACAACTGGTGGCAAGTCCGATTGGATGATCCCACGAGAGGCGATTGACCAATTTTGTGTGTTACTAAGGGTCAATGAAGAGCTTTCAAAATGCGCCGTGGGCCTTGTCAGAGCGCGGCCTGATTATTTGAGGAACAGCACAAATCAGGACAAGAAAACCTCTTTTTCCGCTGCCGGGACCGCTAACATCTGGTGGCTAGTGTCCGATTTCGACTACACACCAAATTTTTGGCTGCTGATCAATCAAGAGCTGCGCGGCAAAATTATGAGCAGTGGAAAAGGCACGAAGAGGTTGGCGACCCTTTTCGAAAACTGTCTTGGTATGCCAATATCACGTGTGCAAGTTGAGGCGGTTGCTGCCCAAGACGATTTTATGAAGAGGCTGAGGAAAAACGGTGGGGCGCGTGATTTGTTGGCACCGAAAGGCATTGCCATTCTTTATTCCGAGACAGACCGAGCGTTGATGCATCAGCTTGGCCTGAAGTTCGGTTACCGTGAGTTCATATCGCATCGAGCGTTGGATTCGCGAGAAGCCAAACTGCTTCAAGAAGCTGGAAAAATTGATTCGTAGTACTTAACTGCTAACCCTGCCGCCGCACCAGCAAAGGCAACAGCGCGAACAGGATTTGTCCGGTCAGGCCAATGATTCCCGGCATCGCGAAAATGGAATTGAGCCACTCCGCCGGTGATTGCCCGAACAACAGGCTGGCCAGCGCAACCTCCGCCAACATCAGCAACGTGAACGCGACGAGGCCCATTGTCCCGCGTGCGCGCACCGACGTCAGCCTGTGCCGCCGCACGAGCCAGCGCGCTGCAAACCAGCTAGCGATCAGCATCACTGGCTGTTCGGCCAGCACGGCAATCGTCTCGCCGGACATGGGCACGAGCCACAATACGCGGATCGTGCCCAGCACGAAGCCCAGACCGAATATCAGTGCGAAATAGACCGCACCGGTTTTTGCAGGGTGGGAATGCACAGCGTCCATGAAGCCTTTTGTACCTGAAAACCGACGATCAGGAAATGCCGTGGACGCTCAATTCCCTTCAATGTCATCCTGAACTTGGTCGGGGGCGTCCGGCGCCGCGCGTTCCCGCCGCGCTTGCTGCACCGCCTCCGGTTGGGCCCAATAGGGCAGCTCTGCGCCCGCGTGGGTCCAATGCGCCTCGCCTTCCTGAAACGGCACAAATTCGGTGACTCGGTCGGGCGGGACCAGTTCGCCGTGAAAAGGCAAGGCGTCCCTGCCCGCCATGACATAAGTCATATCGGGATCATCGACCTGAACCGCCATGGATTCATTGCCACCTTCATCGATAATCACCTCTCCGGCGCGGTAGCGTTCGGCGCATGCCTCCAGCGCGGCGGTGATTGCGGCCTGCGCCTCGGCGTCGAGTGCAATGCCTTCGAAATTTTCGAGTGCCTTGGCGGAGTCGTGCATGTCGGCGGCCTTGCCGTTGCCGGTGATCACGGTCCGCACGGTGGTGGTGCTTGCCTCGGCTGCGGCCATGCTGCCGCTTGAGCCTCCAATTCCCTCCCCGCTTGTTGCCCCCGCCTGCGCACGGCTGCTGAAATAATTGATGGTGGTGCGCTTTCCGTTTTCATCCTGCCCATAATGGCGCAGGCAGAACATCAGCAGGGCGTCGTTGCGTTTGCGGCGATAGCCCATCAACTTGCCCTTGGTAAAAATGGGGACCATTTCGCCTTCAATCGCGCGTTCGAAGGCGATGTCCTTCAATTTCTGCACACCGAAATCGAGCGCGGCATTCCATGCGGCGCGAAACTCCTCCGCGCCTTTTTGACGGCGAAGGGAATAGACGCCTTCCAACGACATGTTGACGATAGCTGTCGCGCGCGAGACGCATCCGGTGTCGGCCAGCGCTTCGATAAATCCGCGCTGGCGTTCGGGTGTCCAGCCGTCATGCCGATAACGCAACGGAACTGGCGCGAAATCGGGCAGCGGCGGACGGTTTTCGCGGGTGACGGGAACTTTGTTACGCATAGGCTTGCTCCATTGGATAAAAAGGAGCTGAGTATGAACCATATGGGTACTTGTAGGAAAATGGTTTTTTCCACGATGTTGCGCCAATACGCGGCGAACACCCACATCAAATATTAACGCTGTGGCCCCATGATGGCCAAATGTTCGGGCCTTCCTTCAAAACAGTTTTTGCCAGCCGGTGGAAAGCGTTGTGGTTTGCGGCATCCGTCATGCTTACCGCTTATTGTTCGATCCCCGATGCCGAAGAACCGCAAGCCGATGATGCGGCTAACCAGGCGCAGATCGAAAATGTGATAAACAGCCTGGAAAACAGCTCGGCAAATTTGAGGCAGCTTGAGCAGCACTGAACTGCTACGGCGCAAATCCGAAAACCAGAAATTACGAGCATTTAAGTGACATTAGCCACCCTCCTCACCCTGCCCCACATCATCGGCGCTTTTGCGATCATCAACCTTGTGACATTCATGCTTTTCGGTTTCGACAAGCTGCGTGCCGAGGCCGGGTCCTGGCGCATTTCGGAGGGAACGTTGCTGACTTGGGCATTTATCGGCGGGTCCATTGGTGCCTATGCCGGACGCGCGGTATTTCGGCACAAAACGCGCAAACAGCCGTTTTCCAGCCACCTGCACCAAACTGCGGTCATTCATGCCATCGCTGCGGCCTTCGCTGGGGGTTGGTTTTTGGCCTAGACGCTGTCGTTTGGAGACTAGCGCCACCGCGTTGAACCTGCCCGCAACCTATATCCCGCTTCCACGTCGGCGCGATTCATGCGACACAAAGTCATGATCATCCAGCTTGCCGTCTCCACCTGTATGGTGCTGCTTACCGTTGTCATCCATGGCGCCGGGCTTGCGTTCCTTGGGCGGATGTTGCGCGGTGAGGTGCAGATGGAGCGGGCGCACCATGTGCCGGGTTTTTCACTTCACACGATGGGGTTCACGCTCGCGCTGGTGCTCGCGTTATTCGTACTGCACGGCATTGAGATCTGGCTCTATGCGTTTTTGTACGAAGGGCTTGGCGCGGTCGACGGGTTGGAAACGGCGGTCTATTTCTCGACAATCAGCTATGCCGGCATCGGATTTGATGATCGCTACATTGCGCCCGCGTGGCGGCTCGTCGCGGCGATTGAGGGGATTAACGGTTTGCTGTTGCTCGGTTGGTCAACGGCGTTCTTTGTGACGATTGTCGCGCGTCTGGGCCGGACATGAACAGCGGTTACTCCACCGCCATCAACTGGCTTGGGAACGGCGTGACGAGTGCAGCAGCCTGGGCCCAGTCCGCGGTTAGCCAGGCCTGATAATCCGCCTCCTGCAATATCACCGGCATCGCCTTTGGGTGCAGCGGCGCAACCAGGGGGTTGGGGGCACAGGTGAGGAAGGCAAACACCTTGGCTGGTGGCGTCTGGTTTGCGCTTTCCTTGCGCTCTTCTGAAACCTGCTGAGGGGGCACAGGTGCATCAAACAGGGTCCCGGCTGTCGACTTCGCCGACGGCGTTGAATGATAGCGCCAGACCCCTGCAAATGCGGCTACGGGGCGATCTTTGATATGGAACCAATGTTCGGCGCGCCCTGCCCCGATTTGCGGCTCTGCAAAGCTGCTGAAGGGCACGAGGCAGCGTTGTTCGGGCTTTGCCAGCATCGACCTCCAAAACGGACTATTCAGGTTGCGGACGTTGGTAACATGTTTGGTCACGGCCGTGCCAGCGCGCTTGCCGGGTAAGGATAACGGCACGCCCCAGACCATCTGGTCGATAATAGCTCCGCCATCGCCTGCCGCGCTTGCCGGTACATGGCGCACCACCGCCGCCTCCCGCCGGGGCCACTGATCCTCAGCAAAGGACATATCGGGCGCGCTTGTTGCATGCGTGCTCCACGAAATATATTCGCGCCACGTTGGCAGCAAATGCCGCGCGCCGGGGATGTTGCGGTAGTGGTTGCACATCTGCGGCAGACTGCGCCGCATCACGGAAGCGGTCAATAAAGATACGCTCGCTTAAGCGATCAGCACCAGCTGCGCCTACCACCTTCATAATATCGCGCGAGCCCTTCATCCACCAACTGGTCGCCAATACTCTCCCCACCGCGCGTCAGGATACGCAATTTGCGACCATAATTGTCCTCGTCGCGATCAATGCTCTGAAGCGAAAATGGTCCGGCGTTGACAAGCTGATGCATCCGTCTGGTTGCTGCGGCGCCAAGATCGGCTTCCCCGCTGCATCGTGGTTCATGGGTTTCGGGTGTATCGATATCGGCAATGCGGATTTTCGTGCCGCGATAATAAATGGTGTCACCATCAACGACGCAGTTCGTTCCCCCGCCATTATGGCACATGCCAAACGAGGCGGACTCAGTATCCGCAGCGTTTGCGGCGACCAAGGTCACCCCTGCAACCGGCGCGGGGCCAGACATCGTCCAGACACCCCAAAAAGTGGCGGCAGACAGCATGAGGGTAAGCGAAAGAAAACGATTCATATGTGCACTGGACCTTTGGCGCGTGACAGTATGCCCTGCGTATCGCCGGGTCAGGAAATACTTCCTGAACACCTCCGATACTGGGCCGCTACCGCCGGATGATACCATCCTTTACATATTAGGCTCAAGAAGCCGTTAAGGTCGCAGTGCGTTGCGTCTGAAATGGACCAAAGTCGCACCGGCCGAATAAAATGTGCGATATTTGATCCAGCGCAAGGCAAGTCTGCACTGCGCGCGTTATCCTTATTCACGACACCAATGATGAGAGGATATCGAATGTCGCATACCCCACATGAGCTTCACGATGAATTCCCGGAAGCAGCCCAGCAAATTCATGACCTTAAACTGGCCGACACCCATTTCGCGACACTGGCTGACCGTTATCATGTTTTGAACCGCGAAATTCACCGTATCGACACGGGCATTGAGGCAGCGTCAGACGATCGCGCTGAGGCATTGAAAAAGGAGCGCCTCTCGCTGCTCGATGAAGTCGCCAAAAAGCTTAGCAATGGGCAGGCAACAGCGTCGTGACCGATCTTGCAGCCATTCGGGCGCAACTTGCCGGGCGGTTGGAAACCCTCATGGCGCGCGTCGGGCGCATTGAAGGCGAATTAACGCAACCGTTAAGCGCCGATTCCAAGGAGCAAGCCAACGAGATCGAGGATGAAGATTTGCTGGCTACCGAGGACACCATCGTGTTGCAGGAAATAGCCTCTGTGCGTGCCGCCATCGGGCGGATTGACGTTGGAAAATATGGGGACTGTTTTTCCTGTGGCGCTGCAATATCGCCGGCGCGGCTGGCGGCAGTTCCAGAGGCGACTTTGTGCACCGACTGCATGTAAGCAAATGCCGCAGTAAAAAAACCGCCGGGGTTTCGCCCGGCGGTTTTCCGTTTCAGGCCGAAGCCAATAGTTCGTGACTAGAAATTAGAAACGAACGCCAAGGCCGACGACGGCCTGGTGACGATCAACGTCGATCTCACGATCGAAGTCATCCTGACCAATGTCGAGATTCTTGTAGTTGGAATAACGATATTCCGCCTTGATGAAACCGCTTGGTCCAAACAGGTTGAACTTCTGTTCGATCCCGGCACCCAGACGGTAGCCGTCCGCAGTAACGCCATTGTTAAAGATCGTGCCTGCGCCATCGTTGAAACGGCCTTCGAACTTCGCATTGGTGTAACCACCCTTTGCGTAGATCATGGTCGACGGCGTGACAGCAAAGCCAAGACGTGCACCGACATACAAGTCACGGTCAGTATTCAACCGGAACGAGTCGCCTGTGGTGATCAAGTCATTGGCGGTACCCTTAACATCAGAATCGGCGAATTCGCCTTCGATACCGGCAATCACGCCGCCAAGTTGGAAGTCATAACCAGCAGCGACGCCATACATCAAATCGCCTTCGCCATCGGCGACATCGTCATATCCGACGAGGGCTTCGATATGTGGCCCTGTGAAAGGCGCTGCTTCTTGCGCGAAGGCAGGGGTTGCAAGTGCAGTGGAGAGGAGAGCTGCACCAATTAGGAGTTTACGCATTTTTATAATCCATTTTCAGTCAAACTGACGTCATCATTGTGACGCCACCAACCAAAGCCCCTCTCGGCGCGGATAGTTTCATGAATATAAAACAACAAGAATGCTGTGACATAATGGACACGATCTAGGTCGGCCACGAACGATCTTGCGCCGCAGGTAGGATTTGGACATGGGTACGCAATGGGAACCACGTCAAAGCCAGTCATCGCATTCAAGATCCTAACCGCAGAGCAATGGGCGCAGTTTCAAACAGACAGCGTTTTTAAAGGCGCACCAGCCGATCTGGCCGATGGCTATATTCATCTGTCTACGCAAGATCAGGTTCAAGGTACGCTCGACAAGCATTTTGCCGGGCAAGAGGGACTGGTTATTGCCGAGGTCGATCTCGCAGTTGTTCACGACAGCATCAAATGGGAAGTGTCGCGTGGCGGAGCACTTTTCCCTCATGTCTACGGCGACTTGCCTATGCATGCGATCATCGGGCATTTGACTCAGATCAAAGCATGAGATGACATCAGCTGGCATTCAGGGCTTCTCAACAAAGGAGCCTGCTATGGACATTCTACAAATTCCCGCCGTTGCCATTTTCACGGGTATGATCGTTTCTTTCGCCATCGTCATGATGGCCGTCACATTGAGTGATGCGATAAAAGGCTAAAGAATAGGCCCGCCCTCCTTTCGGAGAACGGGCCCTTCCGCTCCTTTCGGCGGCAGTTCAGCCGCCTCAGGAAAACTGGTTCTGCATCAGTAGCTTTTTCCGCCACGATTACCGTGGCTGTCCACGTCGTCGGGTTCCAAAGCGCCCTCACCCAATGTGTCGGGCTCATCATCGTCGCTGCGTTCGCCGCGATAGGCGTCCATGTCAATTTTGCCGCTGCGTTCCATCTGGTTCATGTGATCGACAACATCCTGCGCGTCGTCTGGCTCGATCTGCGCGGGGTTAGTTACACCACCATGTTCGCTTTCGTGGGCGGAACCGCGGTCAGCCATTCCGCGGATAGCGTCGTCGGAAACAGTCTGTGCCTGCGCCGCTTCATCGTCTTGTTCACTGTTAAAATTCTCTGGCGCATCCTCTGACCGGTCAACAGGGCTTTCATCGGCATGGTCGTTATCAATGTCAGCGCCAGTGGCCGTCATTGCAGCGTCGCTGTCATCATCTTCCTTGATCCGCAAATCAGCATTGCTACTGACTGCTGAGGGATAGGCTGATGCGCCTGTCGTATGGGATGCAGGTGCGTTGGCAGCTGCAGCATCGGTAATCGGTGTGGCGCCAATGGGTCGGCTATTATCTGTATCGGTCACAGGCACATCCTTTCCTAGGTGGGGAGGTGCAAACGCAGATATGGAACGGCAGTTCCCTTAAACGATTCAGATGGACCAGTGAAAGGTAACGCTGGTCTCTCCCATGCATGCCCCTTCGCGATCAAACCGGCGCTCCATAATCGATCCGGCTCCATCGCGCTCGACTGCCAATATCGTGCTGCATCGCGTGCCGTAAACTGGATTGCGGATGAATATCGGGTGCGCATCCACATGGTCCGATTGGGTGTCAGCAAGGCAATCAATTAACATCATGGGATCGTCTGCCGCGCCATCGAGCCAGCGTGCAACCGCGAGGTTCAAGCGCTCCTTGCGCGGCCAACGTTCACCTTTGATGGCATTGGAAAGACCGTGAATACCACTCTCCAAGGATTGACGAAGGTCAGCGGGGCGGTTCGCTAGAAAATAAAGGCCGTGTTGATCACCCATCAGCAGATTGAACGGATTGAACCTGTCGATCGTCTCCGGCATTTGTCCTTTTGCCAACCAATCAGTGACCAGCGCACCACGGGATGCCTTTTGCGGGTCCGGCCCTTGCGGATCGCGGATATTGGTGACCACGCCAAAGCGCCCATGACGGCTCACGCCCATCCACGTGCCTTGCGACGAAAGGTCGCGGCCAGCAATGATCGACGCGTCATCGGCCCACTGACCCAACGGCGCCGCCTCGCGGGCATGAAATTCGTCACGGTTTCCCGCAACGACCAATTTCCAACGTGGGTGGGCGTTCCAGGCGACTGACACTACGCACATGTCTTGGTTCCTGCGTCATGAGGGTCTAGCAGTTTACAGGCGTCCTTCCAGTCAGCCGTCAACCAGCGTTGTTGCCGCGGACCGTCGAGGATTAAAGGCGTGCTGTGTTTGCCTTGTTCTACCGTGACAATTGCAAAGACCGGCATGTCCGTCAAATCCCGCCAGATCCCCGCCATCGCAAATAATGACGGCGCAGGATTATCCTGTTTTGGGCGGATGATGGCCGTTGCAGGCACCAAACACCGCAATTCAACATGCCGCAAATTGCCAATCCAGAAAGGGCTGGCCACGTTGCGGACGGTTGTCACCCACTGCACCTCACCCGATGGCGTCATGCTGTTGGGTGCAGGATAGCCCCAGACCATTGGCCGAATGAAACGTTCCGACGTTTTCGCTGACCGCACGATAACTGGCGCAAATTCCCCGGGCCTTAAGTCACCGCCACCCCATGGGTCAGGGCCATGCCGTGCGCCAAATGCTTCGGCAATTACACTGGACGGAGCGTCAAGGCGATAGGCGCGGGTCAACCTGTTTCGTCAGCGGATAGACTGCAGCTGCAACGGTCGCTCACAACTGCTTTTCGTAGATGCGATAAACCTTGTTGATTTCGCCGTTAATGGCTTCGCCGACCGAGCGCATGGGACCGTTGTCGTCAAGCACCCAGCCGAATTCACCACGCGATGCGCCGAATTTTGATGTCGCTGAATCCCGGATGAGGGACACCAACATGAACGCCAATTGGCTTGCCATACGCGTCGCCTGCAGTTTTTTGACTACACCCATCAACGGCACCCGCATCGTGCGGACCTTGGGCGCGCGCAGCCACCAAAGCAGCTTGGCCCAATTGAACGGGAACAACGATCCACCAAAAGTAGCGATTTTCTCGTTAATATCGGGCCAGGTCATCATGAATGCCACCGGCTCCCCATCAACCTCGGCAATGCGGATAAGGTCGTTAAACACGATTGGCTTCAACTGCTTGCCAGTATGGGCAACCTCCGCGTCCGTGATCGGCACAAAGCCCCAATTGCCGCTCCATGCATCGTTCAAAATGGACAGGATGATCGCGGCCTCGGCGTCGAAATTTTTCTTGTCTACTTTCCGAATCACTATTCGGTCGTTTCGCGCACCAGACGCTACGATGCGTTCGATTAACGGGGGAAACGGAACATCAATCGGGATTTGATTGGTGTAGAGGTCTTTGACGCCTACATATCCCGCTGCTTCAATCCATGCGCCATAGGCCTGGTTGTGATAGCCCATAAGGACTGTTGGCGGGTGATCATGCCCTTGCACCAACAGCCCCGGTTCTTCCCAAATCGAAAGGCT
>JANPKN010000211.1:0-5251 GCA_031426075.1 Sphingomonadaceae bacterium | reverse complement strand
GTCAGTCTGCTTCCAGACCAAAAGTGCAAAAAGCGGACGTTCCGCCCGATACAACGGTGTGGGAGGTTCCCGATAATATTCCGGCAGTTTTAAATGCCTGGTATACGCCAGCCAGCGTCGACCACGCCCACCGGTAAACCTGACCAACTTCGCGCAGTCGATGAGGCGACAACTATCAACAATTCATTCATCGATCATAGCGCTATTGTTTTATTTTGTAAAATTACCTAATTTTTTCTAAGTGCTTCATTCAGTGTATCGTAGGCTCTATGCCGGAAAAAGTGGCAAAGCCCAATCCAAGATCACAGGAGCGTTGAAACAAGATGCAGCTCAAGACATTGTCGGCAACATGGAATTGGTAGGTTTTGTGACATGGCGGCAGTGCCATTTTGTCCAACTCGGCAACGTTCCAGCCTTCAATTATATGTCTGCGTGAACCGGGATTATTCTTGAGGCTGTCGACAAGCAGGCTGACTTGATCAATTCCCTTTTCGGCGCGGCGGAATAACCCATGTGCTGTTTCTTCATAATGGGGCCAGTTGACCCATTGCGCGCCATAGACCGGCCCCAAATCGCCCCACTCCTCGGCGAACACTGCATCCTCAACGATTCTCTGTTCAAAATCCTCTTGGGAAATATTTGCGCCAGTTTCTCGCCGATAGCGGTCCAAAGGCCAGTCAGTCCAGATCCTCACTTTTTGCTCCAACAAAGGACGAATGTTGGTGTTGCCGGTTAGAAACCATAGCATTTCCCGCGCCGCTGTCTTCCAATACACGCGTTTGGTTGTCAGGAGCGGAATTGCGTCATCGGCTAGAGAAAAGCGCATCGTTGCCCCGAACAACGCCTTGGTTCCGACACCCGTTCGGTCTTTCTGAAGGGTGCCTTCTTCCCAGATCCGGCGCATCAGTGACAGATATTGCTCTTCATAATGTGGCGTCGTGTGCATGCTGCATCGCTAAGAGCGGCGGCGCGTTTTGGCAACCATGCTCGTGCGTCCCACGCAATATCGGCGCTTTTAGGTTAAAATAAGTGGCCGCATTGTTAACCAATTGCGCAAACGGGATAGATGTAAATTCAGGCGCATAGAGTGGGAATGGTTTCGGCACCATTCTTCAGACGCGTCCTGGCGTACCAAACCGTTCTTCGCAATATGACGCTTCCAATGGCTGTAGCATCCGCAGTAACGCTATCTGCTGTGCCAGTCGCCGCGCTGGCGCAACCACAGACCATGACTGCGGTTTCAGAAACGTGTGTCGAAGTACCGGTGAAATTTGCTCTTTCTGCATCGTTAGCCAGTGCGACCCGGGTTGCACTTGGCGCGGTTTCCACGGAACACACAAAAGCGAGCGCAGTAAGCAAGCTCGACCAAATCCGGTCGGTTCAGCATCCCGGCCCATCGGCCGTTTTGAATATAGCGCAGACTTCGCAGTCTCCGTCCGGTTGTACCCTTGCCAGCAACGGCTTTGTGGCGCCCAATGTAGCCTTGGCGTTGGAAGATACTATATTGGGCGCGCAGTCCGTTCGTATTGCGCGCACACCGTTTGACCGTGACTGGGCAAATATCCATCGGCGTCCGCGCAGTAACCTCATTGAAAAAGCACTGGCAAAATCAGGTGCACGCAGTTCTCACGACAAAACCAAGCAAGTTCAAATGGTCAATCGCTGGGTGAACCAGAATATTGTCTTTGGAAATGATCAGGCAGTGTATCGGCGTGCCGATTATTGGGCTTCCGCGAGCGAAACATTGCGACGCGGAATTGGTGATTGCGAAGATTTCGCGATTGCCAAGATGGACATGCTCGCAGCGCTTGGCGTCGCACGTGCGGACATGCGATTGATTATCGCGCGTGACTTGGTGCGCAATGCGGACCATGCCGTTCTGGTTGTGAAACTGGACGGTGGCTCAGTCCTGCTCGACAACGTTACTGACCGCTTACTCAATGGCCAGATGCCCAATGATTACCGCCCCATCATGTCCTTCAGCCAGAACGCGAAATGGTTGCATGGCTACGGCGTGCAGCAGCCAGAAAACGTTCGCCTTGCATCATTGTCAACAGTGGGGCCCCCGGCATCCGGCCAAGCGCCCGACGTGGTTACGGTTACCGCCGAGCCCGAAGTTCCTGTAATTTCGATTGCGTTGCTCAGCGCTCCGTTACAGTATCCGGCCTTGCCACAACGCTAACCAGACCGGCGGTGATCGGCCACCGTCTGCCAGCTTTCATGAATTACGCGTGATTGGTCCTCGACAATAGCCGCGAAGAGAGCCTGCACCTCAATCTCATCATGATTGCTGTCACAGTAGCCTGCGCAACCTTCCTAACAATTCGTCGTAAATCGAAAAATCGTAACGCGTTCAGTTACCGACGACGGCAATCAATTGGCAAGAATGGTAAAATGTTTTAGCCATTTAAATTCAATAATATAACAATGGATGTTGGTTGCTATACCGAGCGACTAATCATGGGATCAGCTAATGGATTCAACCGGTCGAATGCTAAATCGCGTGCCACCAAGCGTGATATCATGGGGTTGGCCGATTGCGCGGATCACATTGTGCATTATAGTTTGTATTGAATTTTCAAAAATTTATTCGGTCATTAGTTCTGAACCTGTGCTGCGGGGCTTCTTGTTATCCTGGATCGGTTGGACCGCAATGAATGCGTTGTTGACCATAACCGTCCAACCACTTCAGCCAAAACTACTTCGCGCTATTGTTGTAGGGGATACGGTCTTGGTGCTCGCCGCCATCGCCGTATTGCATGGTGCCGAGGTGGCGATCATTGCTTTTGCCATTTGCGTTGGTGTCGTTGCGATGAAAATACGCCTTAGTGGCAAATGGGTGTTCGGCGCTATTGCTGCTGGTATTATAACGTTCCTTCTACGCGATGCGATATTGCTGGTCAGCGGTGTACGTGTGCCAACCAACGCTGATATGTCCGAAATATCCGAAATCCTGCAGGGCATACTGATTTTACTCGGGTTGTTCATGCTCATCATCTGGACACATCGCAGACATCAACTGGATGAATTTAGCAGTAATGTTTCGTCCTTACGGGCTCTTTCGCTTGAACGATCATTTGAGTTTGACCTGCAGGCTTGGGCGAATGCAAGTGCTGCGTTATTTGTCCCCCAAAAAGCAGCCTGCGTTTTAAACGCACCGGCTCAGAATGCCGCAAACCAATATTATCATTGCAACCTCCCCATTTGGCAACGCGACCAAGACCGCGAGGAGCTTGTCGACACATTACGGAACATGCCAGTTGGGTACAGCTTATTTGATATTGAATATAATCGGATCATCTCTCCCGATACTGGACTGTGCCGGCCCTTTAACGAAAACGAGAACCGAATTGCACGCTTGTTGCATCGTGCGGATATCAAGGCAGCATTGGTTCAACCCATGCAGATCGACCGCGGGCGTGGTGGATTCATTTGCGCAGTCGATAGCCCCATTGATGCCATAATCATGGCAGAGGCGTTGTTTATCGGCCAGCATGTGACCGAAATGAACGCGTATCTGGGCAAGGTGTCGCGCGCGCAGCGCAATTTTATCGCTGACGCGCATGACGTGGCACGACGCGACTTGCATGACGGGGTGTTACAAAGCCTCGCTGCCTTACGTATGCGCTTGCTGCTGCTTACAAAGCACCGCGATGTGGCCGAAAAGCCCGTCGAACTCGAACTTCGAAAGGCAGTTGATATTGTAACGCTTGAACAGTTCCGCCTGCGAGGATTTCTAGAGAATAGTGAAACGGCTGATCATACAGTCAATCTGGTATCCCAAATGGACATCTGCGTTCGGACCATTTCGCTGCAATGGGGTATCGATGTTAAATTGAATTCCGAAGAACCTGCCATCCCAGTAGATACCGAGTCTTCATTCAATATCGAGCATTTGTTACGCGAGGTCATAACCAATGCTGTCAGGCATGCAAAAAGCAGATCCTTGACAGTATCCCTATCGCTCAAGCAAAACGCACTTATGATGGCGGTAACTGATTTGAGCCAATCGCTTGAGGGGGAGCAGGTATTTAAGAAGTCTGCATTGACAATGAAATCAGCCTCATTGCGCGATCGCTTAAGGATCGTGAACGGTGAGGCCTATGCGGAGGGGCTTGGTAAAGGAACGTTATTGTCAATTCGTATTCCCATGCAGCAGGTGGACAATGACTAACGTTCTTGTGGTCGATGACCATCCATTTTTCTTACATGGATTTAGCCAATATTTGGAAGGCACGCATAATTTCGCAGTGGATACAGCCTTGTCGGTTGATGAAGCGATTGCAAAAATCGACGTGATGCGACCGGACCTGGCGATGCTTGACCTGTCAATGCACGGCGGCGGTGGCTTGCGGGTATTGCGGCACATGCGCCTTCATTATCCGCATATTCCCGCGATGTTCCTGACCGTCCATATTGACCCTGAACAGACTATTGAGGCGATGCGTCTTGGCATTAAAGGCATCGCGTTGAAAGACAGCGACCCGGAAGTGATTATTCAGGGGATGAATGCAATATTAGCTGGCGGCAAATGGTTTGAGCGCAGTGTGACTGAACCTGCTTTGCAATATTCGGTTGATAAACCAAGCCGTGCCGTTCGCTCCGACGATTTGTTGACCAAAAGAGAAATGGAAATCGTTGAACTGGTGTGTCTTGGCTTACGCAATCGCCAAATTGCCGATCGGTGCAGTCTGACCGAAGGCACAGTAAAAATTCACCTCAATAGCGTATATCGCAAACTGGGTGTCGCCTCGCGCGCCGAGCTGATTGTGAAACGCGAAGGCATGCGCTCTGTCAAAAGCTGAGTGATTTTAGCCGAGATTTGCGACCATCGAAGACGAGCCCAAATATGCAGCCGTAAAAACGCCGCCAAAAGTTATGGCGACGCCATATGGAATGCGGCGGTCATCTCTAGGTACGTTTTTGCGCAACCCCGTTAACCGTGTCACGATAAACAACAGTGCGAGCAACGCGCCGGATATGGTCGTGCACAATAGCAATGGCACAACGCCGTTTGCGCCGAACCCTAAAGCGGTAGCTGCATAAAGCTGTGCATCACCTCCGACAAACCAACCCCGGCTGAACACAAACATTCCTGTAGCCAGAGTGACTCCGAAATGGACGAAATTATTCCACGGCACTGCTCCACTCGAATTAGCCATTTGGGGGATAGCAAACAGTGAAAACAAAATGCCCGGCCGAAGATTTGGTATGCGGTAAGCCAACCACAGCATATTTCGTCATTGAGAAC
>JANPKN010000210.1:0-4378 GCA_031426075.1 Sphingomonadaceae bacterium | reverse complement strand
GATTATGAAAAGCATCGGCGGCGTGGGCGCCACGACGATTGCTACGCATCTGGGCAGCGAGCTTGCCGCTCGGAATACCGGCCGCGGTGTGTGCGTTTTTGACCTCGATCTGCAATTTGGTGACGCGGCGTCCTATTTGGGGCTGTCGAACCAGTTATCCATTGCGGATTTGCTTGATGCGGGCATGCGGATTGATGGTGATCTGCTTCGGTCCGTTGCCACAACCACGGAGGGTGGACTTGATGTGGTGGCGGCGCCAATCGACATGATGCCGATTGAAGCCGTGAATGCCGACCAGATTTTACGGATTATCGATCTCGCACGGCAGCAATATGACTATGTGGTTCTTGACCTGCCGACCAATTGGACCAATTGGGCATTGTCGCTGGTGGCTCGGTCCACCGCGATTTTCTTGATTGTAGAGCTTTCGGTTGGCAGCCTGCGCCAAGCGAAGCGGCAACTTCAACTGCTCAATAGCCAGAGCATCAGTGGCTCGCACGTTCATGTCGTGGCCAATCGTGTCGAGAAACGCCTGTTTCGGGCAATTGACCTGGATTCGGCATCGCAGGCGTTGGGCCATCGTGTGGAATTGACCATACATAATGACCATCCGTTGGTGCGCGCGGCACATGACCAAGGCGTGTTAATTCAACAAATCCGCGCAAAGAGCAAAATCGTCAGCGACATTGCTGCATTTCTTCCGCATCTCGGGTTGAAGGTTTAGGCAATGTGGCAAATCCGGAAAGGAGATGAGAGCGCTGAACCGAAGTCTGCTGGCTCGGCTTTGGCAAATGATGTGCATAGTGACACGATCGATTATATAAATTTGAAGGTGGAACTGCACCGGAGACTGCTTGATCTGATTAACTTGTCGGCACTGGAAAAGATGACCAGGCCTCAAATCCAGACTGAGGTTGGCGAGCTTATTCATGAACAGCTTGCACTGCAAAAACATGCTCTTAATCAGCAAGAACGCAAACGGCTGGTCTCAGACATATTGGATGAGTTGCTTGGACTTGGTCCGCTTGAGCCATTGCTGCAGGATCCGTCAATTACCGACATTTTGGTGAACGGCCACGATATTGTGTTTGTGGAACGTCGCGGCGTATTGGAACGGGTGGAAACACGTTTTAAAGACGAACGCCATTTACTGCGCATAATTCAGAAGATCGTGAGTGCGGTCGGTCGAAGGGTCGATGAAGCTTCCCCCTTTGTAGACGCACGTTTACCTGATGGCTCGCGCGTTAACGCTATTGTGCCGCCGCTCGCCGTCGATGGTTCTTTGCTTTCCATTCGTAAATTCGCAGAAATTCCCATCAGCATGGCAACGCTTGCGGAATATGGGAGTGTGCCGCCCGCAATTGCTGAAGTTTTGAAAGGCATTGTCCAGGCACGCCGGAACGTTCTGATTTCCGGAGGTACTGGCTCAGGTAAGACGACCCTCTTGAACGCGATGTCGTCATTTATCGACGAACGTGAGCGGGTCGTTACGATCGAGGATTCTGCTGAACTCCAGCTTCAACAAACGCACGTCGCGCGTTTGGAAACGCGCCCACCCAATATCGAGGGTAAGGGAGAAATAGGTCAGCGTGATCTTGTAAAGAACGCACTTCGTATGCGACCCGACAGGATTATCGTAGGCGAAGTTCGCGCCGGTGAGGCTTTTGACATGTTGCAGGCCATGAACACTGGCCATGACGGGTCTATGACAACTGTCCATGCCAACACGGCGCGCGATGCCTTGTCGCGTCTTGAGCAAATGATCGGCATGAGCGGCATCGATATTTCGCCTCGCTCGGCGCGTGCACAAATTGCCTCCGCGCTGCATGTGGTCATTCAAATTGGCCGTCTTTCGGACGGTCGTCGTCGCCTGCTTAGCCTCTCCGAAATTGTCGGAATGGAAGGCGAAGTCATCACCATGCAGGAAATCTTTCGCTTCAAGATGATGGGCCGTGACGAGAATAATATTGTGATTGGGCATTTTGAAGCGACTGGCATCAGACCCAAAATGATGGATGACCTGTCCGCGCATGGCATCAATTTGTCACCTGACCTATTCCGCCCTGAAAAGGTAATTGCCTGATGACCCCCACGATTGCGCGGCTGATTATCCTCATCCTCGTCTTTGTGGCGGTCTTTTTGCTTGCCGAACTTGCAATATCAACTTGGCGGCGGCGTTCCAAAGGAATGCGTGCAATTAACAAACGCCTACGGATGATTGAAGGCGGGATGAACCGTGACATTGTCACTTCCATGCTGCGTAAATCCCAACCTTTTGCATTTGCGCGCGTCAATGGATTTGTCGGTAGAACGCTTCAAACCATCCAGCAGGCCGTGATTGCCAGTGGCGTCGCAATGCCCGCGCATCAAATAATGTTGGCCATGGCGCTCGGTTCTGGGTTGGTAGCGGTATTGGTTATCGTCGGTGCAGCTTTTGCAGGTTACGCCATCAATTTTGGCAGCGTGCAATTGGCGCTCGTTATCGGCCTTTCCATCGGACTCGGCATTCCCATGATCATATTATCGCGGATGGCGTCCACACGTCGGCAGAAAATGCAGGAGCAATTTCCGGTCGCGCTCGATATCTTTATTCGTGGTTTGCGCTCCGGGCACCCGTTGTCATCGGCCTTAGATTTGCTGACCAAAGAAATGGAGGGTCCCCTGGGTTTTGAATTCAATCTCGTGCTGGACGAAGTGTCTTATGGTGCGGACTTGCGCGACGCGCTTCAGTCCATGGCAGACCGATGGGGGCTTGACGATATTCAGATGTTCGTTGTGTCACTGTCTGTGCAAAACGAAACTGGCGGCAACCTTGCGGAGATTTTGGCAAATCTGGCAACGGTCATCCGTGAACGCGCCAGCATGTACATGAAAGTTCGCGCTCTAAGCTCCGAGGGGCGAATGACTGCGCTGGTTTTGACAGCGCTGCCTATCTTGACCATGTCTGGATTGTTTCTCCTGAACCCGTCATTTTATCTCGATGTGGCGCAAGATCCGATATTCGCTCCGGGATTTCTCGGCCTCGTCATTCTGTACTTCATCGGCTTTTTTACCATTCGCCGCATGATAGATTTGAAGGTCTGATATGTTTGGGGGCCTCACACTGAACGGACCATTGCGGCTGGCGTTTCTTGGTTTGGTATTTGTCATAGTAATGGCAATGGTAATGTTGATGACCAGTGCGCTGGTCCGGCGCGTCGCAACTCGGTCGCGTTTAAACGAAGTCCGTGGCGAGCAACTTCACTTGGCAGATTCTAACAGCTTGCGCGGCGATACAATGGCCAAAGGTTGGCACAGGTTAACGGAAATCATCGAAAAGTCGGGTATTTCCTTAGTTGATACCAAAGGCGAAAGTTTGCGGGCGCGTCTGATTGCGGCAGGGTATAATTCACCGCTCGCGCCGAAATTATTTACTGCAATCCGCCTCGGGTTGTTGTTGCTGTTACCAGCAGCTTTGGTTGGCGCAGTGTTTCTGGGTGGTACACAGATGTCACCGATCAAATTATACCTGTTCGGTGTCGCTTTGGCGATTTTGGGGCTGTACGCCCCAAATTTGTTTATTTCGGCAAAGGCCGATCGGCGTCGCGAAGCAATCGTCAATGGATTTCCTGACAGTCTGGATTTGATGCTTGTTTGTGTTGAGGCTGGCCTTGGTATGGAAGCCGCGTTTGATCGTGTTGGACGCGAGACGCAGAATTCGCATCCTTTGGTAGCGCAAATGTTGTCTATTATTACCCTCGAACTGAGGGCAGGTTTCACGCGGGAAGAAGCCTTGCGTAACATGGCAAGCCGGACTCAAGTGACTGAGATTCGATCCTTTGCCACCTTGCTCATCCAGTCAGACAAATTGGGATCGAGTATTGGCGAAGCATTGCGGGTATATGCTTCGGAAATGCGTGAAAAGCGTCGGATGCGCGCTGAAGAAAAAGCACACCGTTTGCCCGTGCTGCTTTCCGTTCCACTGGTGGCCTGCATGCTCCCAGTGATGATTGGCGTTCTGATGTTGCCTGCGATGATTCGCGTAATACGGCAAATGTTGCCTGCAATTGGGGGAGGGTAGGAATATGCAGTTCTCAATGACGAAATATGCTGTGGTTGGCTTACCGCATACCAAATCTACGGCCGGGCATTTTGTTTTCGCTGTTTGCTATCCCCCAAATTGCTAATTCGAGCGGAGCAGTGCCGTGGAATAATTTCGTCCATTTCGGAGTCACTTTGGCTGCAGGAATGTTTGTGTTCAGCCGGGTTGGTTTGGCGGTGGTGATGCAAAGCTTTATGCAGCTACCGCTTTAGGGTTCGGCGCAAACGGCGTTGTGCCATTGCTATTGTGCACGACCATATCCGGCGCGTTGCTCGCACTGTTGTTTATCGTGACACG
>JANPKN010000209.1:0-9950 GCA_031426075.1 Sphingomonadaceae bacterium | reverse complement strand
ACGAACAAGCGCACCGATGTTATCGCCTGCACGACCTTCGTCGAGCAGCTTGCGGAACATTTCAACGCCGGTAACGGTCGTTTTCTTTGTGTCCTTGATACCAACGATTTCAACTTCTTCGCCAACCTTGACGATTCCGGTTTCAACGCGGCCGGTAACAACAGTACCACGACCCGAGATCGAGAACACGTCTTCGACTGGCATCAGGAATGGCTTGTCGATTGGACGCTCTGGCTGAGGAATGGCTTCGTCAACGGCAGCCATCAGTGCAAGGACTGATTCCTTACCGATGTTGTCGTCACGACCTTCAAGCGCAGCAAGCGCCGAACCACGAACGATTGGAATATCGTCACCTGGGAAATCATACTTCGAAAGAAGCTCACGGATTTCCATTTCAACCAGCTCGAGAATTTCTTCGTCGTCAACCTGATCAACCTTGTTCATGTAAACAACGAGAGCAGGAACGCCAACCTGACGTGCAAGCAGGATGTGCTCACGAGTCTGTGGCATCGGGCCGTCAGCAGCGTTCACAACAAGGATAGCGCCGTCCATCTGTGCAGCACCGGTGATCATGTTCTTAACATAGTCAGCGTGGCCTGGGCAGTCGACGTGTGCGTAGTGACGTGCAGCAGTTTCATATTCGACGTGTGCTGTCGAAATGGTGATGCCGCGCTCGCGCTCTTCAGGAGCCTTATCGATGTTTGCGAAATCAACAGCGGTACCGCCGTAAGTTTCTGCCATGATCTTCGTGATCGCTGCGGTAAGCGTTGTCTTACCATGGTCGACGTGACCGATTGTACCAATGTTGCAATGCGGTTTCGTCCGCTCAAATTTAGCTTTTGCCATGTTTTCAAACCTTCTTTCGATTAGGTAATATTTTGATCAGGTGGGACGACGCCGTCTGAATCAGGCGCCGCCATTAGTCGGCTTTTGCCTATCAGGCAAGCTTCTCCTTGATTTCGGCTGCAACGTTCGACGGCACTTCATCATAATGGTTGAAGAACATCGAGTAGTTTGCACGTCCTTGCGTGAACGAGCGGAGCTGGTTCACATAGCCGAACATGTTGGCCAAAGGCACCATGGCTTCGACAACCTGAGCGTTACCGCGGCTGTCTGTGCCCTGAATTTGACCACGACGTGAGTTCATGTCGCCGATCACATCACCCAGATATTCTTCAGGAGATACAACTTCGACCTTCATGATTGGTTCGAGCAGCTTGATGCCTGCCTTTTGAGCGGCTTCACGCATACCGGCACGACCAGCGATTTCGAATGCCAGAGCCGACGAATCGACGTCATGATACGCGCCGTCATACAGCGTGATTTCGAAATCGATGATCGGGAAGCCGATCAACGAACCGGACATGGCTGTTTCGCGCATGCCCTTTTCAACCGAGGGGATATATTCTTTTGGAATGTTACCGCCCTTGACTTCATCCTTGAAGACGACGCCCGTGCCACGCTCGCCCGGCTTTACCGTGAACTTGATACGGCCGAACTGACCCGAACCACCCGACTGCTTTTTGTGGGTGTAATCAACGTCAACTTCGCGAGCGAGATATTCGCGATATGCAACCTGCGGCGCGCCGACATTTGCTTCAACCTTGAATTCGCGGCGCATACGATCGACGATGATGTCGAGGTGAAGCTCGCCCATGCCCTTGATGATCGTCTGGCCCGATTCATGGTCGGTCGAAACGCGGAACGAAGGATCTTCAGCCGAAAGACGATTGAGCGCGATGCCCATCTTTTCTTGGTCAGCCTTTGTTTTTGGTTCCACCGAAAGCTCGATCACCGGCTCAGGGAATTCCATGCGCTCAAGAATAATCGGGAAACGTTCGGCGCACAATGTGTCACCAGTGGTCGTTTCCTTCATACCTGCAAGCGCGATGATGTCGCCTGCAAATGCCTCGTCAACGTCCTTACGTTCGTTGGCATGCATTTCGAGCATGCGTCCGACCTTTTCCTTCTTGTCCTTCACCGAGTTCAAATAGGTGCCCTTAAGCAAGCTACCCGAATAGATGCGGATGAAGGTGAGCGAGCCCACAAATGGATCGTTCATAACCTTGAACGCGAGCGCCGAGAACGGCGCATCGTCTGCTGCCGGACGGCTGTCAGGCTCAAGCGTGTCCATGTGGACACCCTGAACGTCTTCAATGTCGAGCGGCGAAGGCAAATAATCGACAACAGCGTCGAGCAAAGGCTGAACGCCCTTGTTCTTGAACGCCGAACCACAGCAGACAGGAACGAACGACTGGTTCAGCGTGCCCTTGCGGATCAGCGCCTTCAGCGTTGCAACGTCAGGCTCATTACCTTCAAGATATGCTTCCATTGCAGCATCGTCCTGCTCGACGGCAAGTTCGATCAGGTCGCTACGGTATTTGGCTGCTTCAGCGGCCAAATCGGCGGGGATATCTTCGTAGAAGAAATCGGCACCAAGCGATTCATCTTTCCAGATGATTGCGCGGTTATGCACAAGGTCAACGAGACCCTTCAGGTCTGCCTCAAGTCCGATTGGGATGTACAGCACTGCTGGACGCGCACCGAGACGATCGATGATCGACTGAACGCAATATTTGAAGTTCGCGCCGGTGCGGTCGAGCTTGTTGATGAAGCACATGCGTGGAACGCCGTACTTGTCAGCCTGACGCCAAACGGTTTCGGATTGTGGCTCAACGCCGGCAACGCCGTCAAAGCACGCAACCGCGCCATCCAGAACGCGCAGCGAACGTTCAACTTCAATCGTGAAGTCAACGTGGCCTGGCGTATCAATGATATTGATGCGGTGGTCATTCCAGAAACAGGTCGTAGCAGCCGAAGTGATCGTGATACCACGCTCTTGCTCTTGCTCCATCCAGTCCATAGTGGCCGCGCCATCATGAACTTCGCCGATTTTGTACGACTTGCCGGTGTAGAAAAGGATACGCTCGGTGGTCGTGGTTTTACCGGCGTCGATATGCGCCATGATACCGATGTTGCGATACATATTGAGTGGATGGCTGCGTGCCATATTCTTTACTCCGAAGTGTGAGCCACCGAAGTGGCTCGAAGGGGATTACCAGCGGTAGTGAGCAAACGCACGGTTGGCTTCTGCCATACGGTGCGTATCTTCACGTTTCTTGACAGCGTTACCGCGGTTCGATGCGGCATCCATCAACTCACCCGACAAACGGGCGGCCATGGTGGTTTCGCTGCGGTTACGTGCAGCGCCGATCAACCAGCGGATGGCAAGTGCCTGCGCGCGCTCTGGACGCACTTCACAAGGAACCTGATAAGTCGCACCACCGACGCGGCGGCTGCGCACTTCGATGCCTGGCTTAACGTTATCCAGCGCTTCATGGAAGGTCTGGATTGGATCTTTCTTGGCGCGAGATTCAACGGTTTCCAAAGCACCATAAACGATTCGTTCTGCAGCTGATTTTTTACCATCCAGCATCAAGTTGTTCATGAACTTCGAAAGAACGATATCACCGAACTTCGGATCGGGAAGGATGATGCGCTTTTCGGGACGACGACGACGTGACATAATATATTTCCTTTATCTCATGGGACCAGTGGCAGCGCAGATGCGCGCCAATCGGGCCAGCCAAATGGTACGTTCGAATTACTTCGGACGCTTTGCACCATATTTGGAACGCGATTGCTTGCGGTCCTTGACGCCCTGCGTATCGAGTACGCCGCGAAGCACGTGGTAACGCACACCGGGAAGATCGCGTACGCGTCCGCCACGGATAAGCACAACGCTATGCTCCTGAAGGTTGTGGCCTTCACCGGGGATGTAGGAAATAACTTCACGCTGGTTGGTCAGACGGATCTTCGCAACCTTACGCAAAGCCGAGTTCGGCTTTTTCGGGGTCGTTGTGTAAACGCGCGTGCAAACGCCGCGCTTCTGTGGGTTTTGGTCCATCGCAGGGACCTTGGACTTGACCTTCTGCGGGGTCCGGCCCTTGCGGACCAGCTGGTTAATCGTTGGCATATCTTCACCTTATTTAAAGCGGTTACTTTGGGTGGGCAGCCGTATTTTGCGGTGGAGGCTCAGCCTTTGGCCCACCCGGCCGATCACACAATGTGCTGCTATTCTGAGTACTTCCCGACGGACCAGAGAGAATCATACCTCCGGCCTTGGGAATGCGCGCCATTAGCGCCCAGTGGCGGCCGGGTCAAGTAGTGCCAATGCGCTCTGCCAGCACTTCATTTTCGATCTTGATGCGCCACCACAACAATGCGGCATTCAGTATGGAGAACGTGATCGCCATCGCCGGCGCACCGAGAAGAAGCGGCAAGACCGCAATCTCCACAACGACGAGCGTGTAGTTCGGGTGTTTGAGGAATTTGTAGGGCCCACGCTTCACCCGCGGGAAATGCGGTGCGCTAATGATGCGCGTGGTCCACCAGCGGCCAATGCTGGCCAGCGTCCAGAAGCGGAAGGTCTGGCTAGCGATAAAGATATTGAGCAGCAGCATATCGGGCGCAGGCGTGGGTGCAGCAAACAGCGCGATTGCGGCCAGCCAGCCGCTATGGAGGACGATGAACAAGGGATAATGGTTTGCCCCATGCTCGCGGCCTCCCTCGGCCAGCAAGCGTCGGGTGTTGGCGTTGGCATAAGCCAGTTCAGCCAGCCGCTGAACGATGACATAGGCAAAAACGATGAGCGCCCATATTGGCCAGTCAAATAATGTCATGGCAGGATTTCTTTAATGGTCGCCATGACCGAGCCGCAAAACCGGTGCCCACTTTTGCTCGTCATGGCTTAAGAACCCCCATTGCGCCAACAAATCCTGGCCCAAGGGCCGTCAACAATGTTGGCTTTGCTATTGGCCCCGCCGCGAGCAAAGCTTCCAACACAAACAGCACTGTCGGCGAGCTCATATTGCCATGGTCACGCAAGATAGCCCGCGTGACGCAGAGATCATCGCCCAAATATTCGGACAGCGCATCGACCACGCGTCCGCCGCCCGGGTGGCAGGCTGGCTCAGCCATGTCCGCTTTGGTCAGACCTTGCTTTGCAATGAATTCATCGCATACAGGCGCGAAATGGCTGTTTACGAAAACAGGAATATCCCGCGCCAAGACCAGATCAAATCCAGTGTCGCCGATTTCCCAGCCCATCATATTGAGCGTATCTGGCCAAACATGGCTCGCAAATGCGTCCAGTAGCGGCCCGGACCCTGTGCCAATAACGGCGGCAGCGCAGCCGTCGGCAAACAAAGCGAGCGCAACCATATCCTTTTTATCCATACGTGCATGGTCATATGCAAGGCTGCAAAGCTCAAGGCTCACCAGCAGGACAGGTTTGTCAGGGCACGCACGAAATAGGTCAGCCGCAACCCCAAGACCAATGACGCCGCCAGCGCAACCATAGCCAAACAAAGGCACGCAGCGTGTGTCGGGTGCAAAACCCATTTTGGCGATCATCCGGCTTGGTAGGCTGGGGGTCATAGTTCCTGTGGTGGATACGAAAACAATCTGTCCAATATCCGCTGCTATCACGCCTGCCCTTGCCAAGGCTTGCGATGCGGCAGTTTCAAACATCTTGGCGGCCGAATCTGCATATACTTGCGCCCGCCCCGCCCAGCTTCTCGCTCCAAAATAATATTCGGGCGGCATCGCTATATGACGTTGCGATATTCCGGTGTTGCCCAATATTTCCGCCATTCGCGCGGGCAGTGACTGTCCTTTCGCCTGCGCCAGGATCGACAGGACATCAGCTTGCGTAATACGGTGCGGGGTCACGGCAGTGCCCAGTGAAATAAGCTTGGGGTTATTTTTCGACATGAACGCTAACGGTTACGCCTGTTCAAAGGTTTCCGCTAGGCAGACTTTACCCTACCCCACGGTCCTTTGATCGCCAGCGTCATCGTCGGTTCCATCATGTTCACAAACATTGTTGAGCCATCTGGAGAAAAACATCCGCCCGCAAATTCAGTTTGCACCCGGCTTCGCGCGATCATGTACGTCCGACCCTTCGCAGTGACGCCGCGCAAGTGGTTGTTCGAAATATCGGTATATTGGTCCTCGCACACTAACAAATGCCCCGTCGGCATCACGGCGATATTGTCACCATAGTTGTAAAATGCCGGATTGGTCGATTCCATGAAAAGGTCGATCACGCCGGGCGCTTCGGCCTCACGCAGGGACCCTTCGTTCGCCGATGGGACATAGCGGAAAATCTGGCCATATTTCGCAGCGCCGCCATTGGTGCAGGCAAAGAACAACTCGCCCTTCCCCCAAAAAATCCCTTCGCCACGTGCAAACAGCGCGGCGCCCTTGGCAGCACCTTGTTTGCGCAAGTCGTCCCCGGGGCTTTCGGGGTCCGACAGCGGAATCCATTTCACGTGATATTGGCGCCCCTTGCTGACCTGAGCCTCGGTCCAATTACGCGAATCGGTAATTTCGGCCTGAACAAATGCCAGCGCCTCCAGCCTGCCGCCTTTGGCAAGCTGCCCCATTTCATCGGGAATGAACCGGTAGAGCAAACTGTCGCCGCGGTCTTCGGTCAGGTACACAATGCCAGTTCGCGGATCAACGCACGCGGCCTCGTGGTTGAAGCGGCCCATTGCCTTTAACGGCGTCGGAGCAACCAGGCCTTTTTGCGTGGCGGGAACCTCAAATACATAGCCATGATCTTTGCCCACGCCGTTCCCGGCGCGCGTTACATTTTCCTCACAGCTTAGCCAGCTTCCCCATGGCGTAATCCCGCCTGAACAATTGCGGATAGTACCAGACAGGCTCAAATACTCGCTTTCGCGTTGGCCCGTCTTGATGTCATAAATCAACGTCGTGGTGCCACCCGGTAAAGGCAGCGATTTGTCATCCGCCATCCGGTCATAAGCCGGGAAATCCTTTGCCACATTTCCGGTAAAGGGCCCGGAATCCTGATCCTTGATGCCAAGTTCATGGTTACGGATGAGCGCAATTTTGCCTTTGCCCAAATCAATCGCGCCCATGCCGTCTGCGGAATTTGGCACCAGATACCCATCATCCATGATGTTGCCGAGACGCGATATGACACGATAATCAAAGCCCTTGGGGAGATCGATCAGGTTATTGGGGTCACGCACCAACGGGCCATAGCCGAACACTTCATTGGCTCCGGCGGCAGGTGCCTGCGCAATCGCGCGCGCAGCAAGACCCGCAAACGCAAGGCTGCCAAGGCCAAATCCAAATTGCCGCCTGCTTAACGAAATGTGGCCGCCCTGCATCATCCGCTCCTTTTTACATCGTTCTCAACTGCACCGGAAAGATGACAATGCTGTTGCAGCTTGATAGAGCGCGGGCAAACCAAACCAAAGGCATTTGTTTCCCATGAAAGTACGTACCCGCGTCGCACCATCACCCACCGGCGACCCACATGTCGGCACCGCCTATATCGCTCTCATCAATTACTGCTTTGCCAAGAAGCATGGCGGCGAATTTTTGTTGCGCATCGAAGATACCGATCAGGCGCGATCCACCCCGCAATCGGAAAAGATGATCCTTGAATCCCTGCGCTGGCTTGGCCTGAGCTGGGATGAAGGCCCTGATGTTGGCGGCCCACATGGACCCTATCGTCAGTCGGAGCGCAGTGCGATCTATACCGCGCATTGCGATCAGTTGCTGGCCGATGGCCATGCATTCAAATGCTATTGCACGCCCGAGCAACTGTCGGCGTCGCGTGCCGCGCAAATGGCGGCGAAACAGCCACCAAAATATGACGGCACATGCCTTTCGCTCGGCGCAGATGATTGCGCAAAGCTTGATAGCGAAGGCGTTCCTCATGTCGTCCGCATGAAAATCCCAACGACTGGCAAATGCATCGTTCAGGATACGCTGCGCGGCGAGATCGAGTTCGAATATGCGGTGGTCGACATGCAGGTCCTGATGAAATCAGACGGCCTGCCAACTTACCACCTCGCCAATGTCGTTGACGATCATCTCATGGGCATCACCCATGTAATGCGCGGCGAGGAATGGATTTCGTCGGCGCCCAAGCATTTGCTGCTGTATCAGTATTTCGGCTGGGAACCGCCAGTACTCACCCATTTGCCGTTGTTGCGCAACGCCGACAAATCCAAGCTTTCGAAGCGGAAAAATCCGACGAGCATCCTCTATTATCAGCGCGCCGGCTACTTACCGCAGGCGATGCAGAACTTTCTTGGCCTTTTCATCAAATCGGCCAGCGAAGAGGATGAAAAAACATCGTTGCAGACGCTCATCGACGAATTTGACGTGCACAATATTTCGCTGGGTGGCCCGGTGTTCGATACGTCGAAGCTTGATTGGCTTAATGGCCGTTATTTGCGCGAAGAGCTCAGCGTTTCGGAATTTCTGGACGCCGTGAAGGCATGGGCGCTGAATGACAGCTATCTGACACCGATCGCTGAAATGGCGCAGGCGCGGATTACCAAAATGTCGGACCTTGGCGGCCTGACCGCAATGTTCTTCATGAACCGGATCGAAGGCATGACGGTTGAAAAGCTGCGCGATGGCATGAAGCTTGAACAAGACGTGCAGCGCGCAGCGTATACGATTGGCTTGCAGCAGTTCGACGGCATGATCGAATGGAACCGGGAAGGCGTTGAGGCGACCTTGCGCCGCACTGCCGAGGTCTTGGACGCGAAGTTGAAGGACGTTATCCGTCCCTTCTATCTCGCCATCACTGGCAGCGCGCAGGGCGTGCCTTTGTTTGATGCTATCACCCATTTGGGCCGCGATATCATTCGCGAGCGGTTGCGACATGCGATGGAATTGCTTGGTCCGGCCACATCGAAAGAGGTTAAAGCTTGGACTGACTTACTGACGGCACCGCCAAAGGCAGAATGACAGCCTTTACGTTACCCAACGGCTGGCAGGGGCCGCTGAAGGGCGCGCTCGCCGCGCAAGACATGTTGGCGCTTCGAGGCTTTCTTGATGCTGAGCTCGCCGCTGGCAAGACAGTTTACCCGCCGCGGGCCGCTTGGTTTCGTGCGCTTGAGCTTACGCCATTGGACCAAGTACGCGTCGTTATTTTGGGCCAAGACCCCTATCATGGGCCGGGGCAAGCGCATGGCCTGTGCTTCAGCGTGCCTCCCGGCGTGCGTCCCCCACCGAGCCTTGTGAACATATACAAGGAGCTGGAAAGTGACTTGAGCGTCCCCCGCCCACGTCATGGCTTTTTGGAGCATTGGGCGCGCCAAGGCGTCCTATTGCTCAATAGCGTCCTGACCGTTGAAATGGCACAGGCCGCGTCGCACAGTAAAAAGGGCTGGGAGCAGTTTACCGACGCGATTATCGCGGTAGTGAACGATAAGACAGAGCCAGTCGTCTTCATGCTCTGGGGCGCCTATGCCCAAAAGAAGGAAACCCATGTCGATACCAGCCGCCATCTTGTGCTCAAGGCAGCGCATCCCTCACCCTTGTCGGCGCATAACGGGTTTTTAGGCTGTAAACATTTCTCGCAATGCAATGCCTTTCTGATTAGCAACGGCTTCCCCCCTATTGATTGGACTCTGCCCGATGCCGTTCAGTGACCAGCCCCACCGCCGTTTCAACCCGCTAAAGAACGAATGGATTTTGGTGTCGCCACACCGTGCCAAGCGTCCATGGCAGGGCCAGCAGGACACGC
Organism: Sphingomonadaceae bacterium; assembly: GCA_031426075.1. Classification (GTDB taxonomy): domain Bacteria; phylum Pseudomonadota; class Alphaproteobacteria; order Sphingomonadales; family Sphingomonadaceae; genus Sphingorhabdus_B. The sequence goes on along the minus strand of JANPKN010000209.1, from coordinate 367 downwards.
CGGACAATGCCGTTCGGCCAATGCATGATCCCGATTGTTATCTGTGCGCGGGCAATGAACGCGCTGGCGGGTTGCACAATCCCGATTACAAACATGTCTTCATTTTCGACAATGACTTTGCCGCATTAATGCCCGGCGAAGGGTGCGAAGTAGCTGAAGACAAACCCCTGTTTCGTGCGGCTCCCGCAAATGGCACCTGCCGGGTCATTTGCTTTTCATCTGACCATGGCAAAACCCTTCCCGAAATGCCGGTCGACGACATCCGTAGGGTGATCGACAATTGGGCAGCACAGGAAGCCGAACTTTCGGCCACGCATGCCTATGTCCAGATTTTCGAAAATAAGGGTGCGATGATGGGTTGTTCAAG
>JANPKN010000208.1:0-14462 GCA_031426075.1 Sphingomonadaceae bacterium | reverse complement strand
CCAGATGGCAAATCCGGACAGTATCGTGTGGCAACGCCTTGAAAGCGCCTATTGGGAGGAAGAGCTTAAAGCCCTGATCACTGCCCATGCCGAAAAAACCGATAGCGCATGGTCGAAGTCGATCATCGAAGATTGGGATCGCAGGCGCGGCGAATTTTGGCAAATTTGCCCGAAGGAAATGCTCACTCGGTTGAGCCAGCCACTGTCCGACCACGTTGCGTTGGAGGCTGCTGAGTAAAACCCCACTGCGGCAAACGGAGCATCCTCGTTCAGCTTGCACTCAGGCTGGCGGCGGTAAGTCTTGCGCCATCTCTTGATGGTGAAGGATGTGCCATGCGCGCTAGATTGATACTGTTGGCTTTGCCCCTCGTGGCCGTGACTGCGCCTGCAAGCGCTCAGGACGTTGTCTTTGCGCCGGGCACAGGCGACACGGAATATGTGAGCGCCGACGCGCCGGAATATGCTGACGCGCCGGATTATGAAGACACAGGCTATGATGATGATCAGGCCGGAATGGGCCCAATTGCTGGCCGCCTGTCCGACCCGATGGTTCAGGACACCGTTGCCATCATGGTTGAAAGCATGGCAGGCGCCGTGATGAATATGCCAATCGGTGGCATTACCGAAGCGATTGAATCGGCGCGCCCTGGCACTGTCAGAAGGCAATATCGGCGCGACGCCACGGTGGCGGATATCGCTGGCCGTGATGCACGCTATCTTCCGCAAGACTTGGGTGACCAGAGCCGGGCAGCAGTTGGCATGATGGGCGGCGTCGCCCGTGCGATGGCGAATATGATGCCCGCCTTCGAAAATCTCAGCCGCGATATGCAGGAACAGATCCGCGTCGCCAAACAGGAAGCCCGCCGCGCCCGTGACCGGTAAGCGCGGTTAACGCGTTCGCTCCCAATCGCTGCTGGCCAATTGTCGTCTTCCCTGCTTTATTCGTCACATAGAGATGTGATGGAGAAGCCTTATTTATGCGTAGACTATTTATCGCCGCGTCGTTGTTTGCGCTTTCGGTGCCTGCCCATGCCGATGCCAACAAAGACCTCACCGCCCTGGTGGATGACGTCTGGGCCTATACGCTAAAAGAACAACCCGTCTACGCCAGCATGCTTGGCGTGAATGACTATGCCAATGAACTTGGCGATTATACGCTGGCCACGCAGGACCGCAGGGCCGCCGACGCCGCGAAATTTCTGAGCCGTCTCGACGCCATCCCGGCAAATACGCTGGATGCCGCGTCAAAGGTGGAGGCGGGCATATTGAGGCGGTCGCTGGTGTCGACCATCCAAGGCAATCAGTTCGGGCAGCGCGCCATCAACTTCACGACCTATTCGAGTTGGCATCAGCAACTTGCCAGCATGTCGAGAAACTTGCCGTTCAAGACCAGAAAGGATTTCGAAAGCTACAATGCGCGGCTTGCGCAATATGGCCGGGTCAATGACGAGAATATTGCCGTGGCGAATGTCGCGATCAAAGGTAAATTTACCCAACCTTGCGAAACGCTGACGGGGTTTGAAGGCACGGTGAGCGGCCTGATCGCATCGGACATTCGCCAATCGCGTTTTTACGGCCCTTATGCAGCGAAACGTCCCGACAGCATTCCGGAAGCCGATTTTGCGGCGCTGGCCGCCAATGCCGAGGCGACGATCACCAACGTCATCCACCCGGCGCTGAACAAGCAACTGGCCTGGTATACCGCAAGCTACAAGCCAGCGTGCGCCAAGGCCCCCGGTGTTTCGGCTCAGCCCAATGGCGCGGCCTATTACGCCTTTCGTATCCGTGAAGAGACCACCACAGATTTGACCGCAGAGCAGATCCACCAGATTGGCCTCAGCGAAGTTGCGCGCATTCGCGCCGAGATGGTCGAGGTCGCAACAAAAGCAGGCTACCCAAGCCGCGAAGCGTTCATTGAGCATCTGCGCACTGACCCACAATATTATGCCAAGACGCCAGAAGAGCTCATGGAAAAAGTCGCACGGGTGACCAAGCTCATCGACGGCAAGATGCCAAGCCTGTTCGGTCGCTTGCCCCGTCTGCCTTATGGCATCAGGGAAATTCCGGCCGAAACTGCGGAGGGCACCACTACGGCTTATTATAATCCGGGATCGCCCGAAATCGGGATTTCCGGCACTTATTATGTCAACACGTCAAAGCTGAGCCAACGCCCGTTTTGGGAAATTCCGGCGCTTTCGGTGCATGAGGCTGTGCCGGGGCATCATCACCAGATCGCGTTGCAGCAGGAACTGCCCTTGTCCGACTTCCGCAAATATGGCGCGTCGTTCACGGCGTTTACCGAAGGCTGGGGGCTATATTCCGAGCGGTTGGGTATCGAGATGGGTCTGTACGACACGCCTGCCAAGGATATGGGCCGATTATCCTACGAAATGTGGCGCGCGTGCCGACTCGTCGTCGATACCGGCATTCATGCCAAGGGTTGGAGCAAGCAGCAGGCCATCGCCTTCATGACTGACAACAGCGCGCTGTCCGCCGCGAATATCGAAGCAGAGGTGAACCGCTACATCAGTTGGCCGGGTCAGGCGCTTGCCTACAAATTGGGCGAGCTCAAGATCCGCGAATTGCGGACCATGGCAACCAGGGAACTTGGGCCCAAATTTGATCTGGCCGCATTCCATGACGCAGTGCTTGGGCAAGGGTCCGTGCCGCTTGATGTGCTTGAGCAGCAGATCAAGGACTGGGTCGCGGCGGAAAAGGCGAAGGGTTAAACCTAGCCTTTCGGCTGAGGAAGCGGTTCGGCCTCTGCGCCAGCCGCTTCTTTGGCGTCAAGCTCGGCTTGTAGCTTGGCTTCACGCTCGGCGCGGCCTTTTTCGAATTCCACGACGCGTTCTTCCACCTCGGCGGCTTCGGCATCAATGCCCGCCATGCGCTTGGCGCGTTCGGCGGCGATCAATCGGCCAAAGGTGATGCCGGGGTCCTGCGCCTTTTCGGCATAGGCCTTGTTAATCTCGGCAAGGCCGCAGCCGGTAAAACCACCAGCGCCCGACGGCGAGCAGCTCATCGTGCCGCTTGCTCCGACATATTCGTAAGACTTGATCCGCTCGGACATTGCCTGATTGCGTGGGTCATTGGGGTCGCCGCGCAAATTGGTGGGAATGCGATAGCGATCCGCTTCGCCCATACGGGCGCAGACGACGATTTCGTCGCCCGTGCTTTCAGGGCATTTGTCATCGCCATAGATGATCAACTGATTGATTTTTTCATCAACGGGCTGGGAAGCCGGAGCGTCCTGTGCCGACGCCTGAACCGAAAGCATCAATGCGATGCTGGCGAGCGAAATTCTGGCCACTGCTTTCACGGGATCATCTCCAAATATGTGTTGGCCTGCGCTTGGACGATGCAGGCTGAATGCGCCATTAAGCTTAGGGTCCTGACCCTAAATATGTTTCGACACGGCAATGGCGGTGCGGCAACCCATGCGGACCAAGGCGCTCATAAATGGATAACCAAAGGCACGCTCCGCGCCTTCGGCCAAGGCAGTTGCCTTATGCTCCTGTTCGTCAGCCTGAAAATCCGCGATCATCGACGACAATTCGGGGTCGCCGTCTCCAATTTCGGCGAGTTGCTCGCTATAATGGCGGTCTATTTCGGTCTCGACGGCCACTGTGCAGGCCATGGCTGCTTCAGGGCTGATTGCGGCGGAAACCGCGCCAAGCGCGAAGCCGGCGGCATTCCAGATAGGGTGCAAGGCCGTGGGGCGCACGCCGCGTTCGGCCATCATCTTGTCAAAGGCGCTCAGATGGCGTTCTTCTTGCTCGGCCATATGCGCAATGCTGCGCGCGGCGGGGGTGCGGTCACCCATTACGGCAAGTTGCCCGGCGTAAATCCGTTTCGCGCCAAATTCGCCCGCCTGGTTCACGCGGATCATGCGTTCGATTGCCAATTTCCGCTGCGCGGAGGTTTTCAGATTTTCTTGTTGCGCCATATCATTGCCAAGATGAGCATTGCGCCGCCGAACGACAAGAGAAAATTGTATCCAGCGAGCGAAATGCCGAACAAAGTCCATGGCGCCACATCGCAACGCACCAAAGGAGCGTTCATGATGGACTTAAGCAAATCATCGCCGCTGCCTGAAATCGTAGCGGTGCAAGCGGTGAGCCCTTCCCAGTAGCCATATTCGACGCCAGCGTGAAATCCGCCAATGATACCGCTTGAGGCAATTGCCAGTGCGGCCAAAGCGACCAACGTTTTGCGATAACCAGCGTTGCTGACGCCAAATGCAATCAGCGCAATCGCAACAGCGGCAAAATGCGGATAACGCTGCCACCAGCACATTTCGCACGGGTAAAGCCCGCCGACATATTGCGACACATAAGCGCCCGCCAGCAATGCGGCGGGTAGCAAAAATGCCAGCCAATGGGCCTTGTCAAATTTCGATGTCATAGACGCGGTGGTACCTCGAAAACTGTCATCCTGAATTTGCCGCGACTCTCTCACCCCTTCGTTATCCTGAACTTGTTTCAGGATAACGCGTCAACCTAGCCTGTTATCCTGAAACAAGTTCAGGATGACGGTGAAGAGTGCGGCGCCCTTAATTCTGCGCTTTGCCCTTCACCGGCTTTTCCGCGAGCTTCATTGTTCGGGGCCCAAGGCGCTGAAGCGTTTCCATGGCGTAGTGCAATTGGAAATCTTCAATACCCTTTGCCTTCAACTGTTCGGCAGTCATGGCGAAGCGGGGATCGTCAATGATATCCTGTTCCAGATCCTTCGTGTCGTCCTTCAGTTCATTGACCAAATGACGACGCAAGTCAGATTCGCGGATCGACACGCGGCTTTTGTAATCGGGGTCAGTCAACTGAGGCACGCGAATGTCAGGCTTAATGCCGCCTTCCTGCACCGAACGGCCCGATGGCAGATGGTAACGCGCAACCGTCAGGCGGAGGCCTGTATCGCGCGTCAAAGGAAGCACATTCTGCACCGATCCCTTGCCAAAGCTGCGTTCGCCCATGACGAGGGCGCGATGATGGTCTTGCAAAGCACCTGCAACGATTTCGGATGCGGAAGCAGAGCCTGCATCGACCAAGACGATGATTGGCGCGCCGCCGGTTACGTCGCCGGGAACGGCACGTTCGGCCCACCAGCGGTCAACATTGCGCGGGTCGCGGCCACGTTCGGACACAATCTCACCCTTTGTCAAAAACGCATCGGATACCGCCACAGCCTCATCCAGAATGCCGCCGGGGTTTGACCGCATGTCAATGATGTAACCCAGCGGATTACCGCCGAGAGTCTTCTTAATGCCAGCGACCGCGGCAACAACGTCAGCACCGGTTTTTTCGGAGAAGCCGGTGACGGAAATGACGCCGATACGTTCTTTCACTTCCCATTGGACGGGCTTGAGGTCGATGATCGCACGCGTCAGCGTCACGTCAAATGGCGCATCGCGGCCAGGGCGGAAAATGGAGAGCTTGATGGTTGTACCCGGCGCACCGCGCATGGCCTCAACCGCTTCATCAAGCGTTCCGCCAACAATCAGCTTGCCGTCCAAATGCGTGATGAAGTCACCCGACTTGATGCCAGCCTTGTCGGCGGGGGTATCTTTTGTAGGAGCGATGACTTTAACAGCTTCGTCCTCAAGCGTTACCGACAACCCAAGACCGCCATATTCGCCGTCAATCTGCGTTTGCAGCGAGCTGAAATCGGATCGATCAAGGAACCCGCTATGGGGATCGAGGCTTGCCAGCATCCCCTGAATCGCGCCTTCCATCAATTTCTTGTCGTCAACCTTGTCGACATAGCTCGATTTGACCTTGCGATAGACGGCGAGGAATTCGTCGAGATCCTCGATTTGCTGCGCCTGCAATTGCTGTTGTTGCATATTTTGCGCAACAAGTACGGTACCGGGCACAGCAAGCGCGACAACAATGGCAAGGGTTGAGGGAAGCAAACGGTTCTTCATAGACAGTTTCCATTTCATCATGTCATCGCTGCTATATCTCGCCTTAACCTAAGGTGAAAGCAAGTTTACCATGAACCCCTTCCCTGCCTCGACAAAGGGGGCCAGAATGGGGACTGCAGTTTCAACCCAACAGCGCCGCAATGTCCATGAACCGACCATTTTTCCGCAGTTCGATGCCAATCTCGGGCGCGTCTTTGCCCGCTCGGCCAAGCAGGCTGCCTTGGTCGATTTTCTGCCCTTTGGCGACTTGCACCGAATCGAGATTGGTAATGAGGCTACTCCACCCTTTGCCATGTTCGATGATGACGATCTGGCCATAGCTGCGATAGCGCCCGGCAAAGGTTACGGTGCCCGCCGCTGGTGCGATGATGCGCGCCTGCTGCGCCACCGCGAGCCGCATGCCACGTTCCCGATAGCCAGTGTCGGTGAGTTCGCTGAAACCTGTCACGATGCTGCCTGCCGCAGGCAGGATATAAGCGGTCTCCCCTGATCGTTGCGGGTCCGCACGACCGGGGCGCATGGACGGACCGCCCAAGGTCGCTAGCTCCGACGCCTTGGCCGCGCTCAGACGCTGGTTATCGATGCGTCCGACAATGTCCCGGGCTTGTTCGCCCTGGGCGATGGCTTGTTCAAAGGCGATGGCGGCATTGGCGGACAAAGCGCCTGTGCTTCCGCTCGCACCACCCTCCAGCTTTGCCAAAGCCGCCTGACGGCTTTTCAACCGGCTCCGGGCATCGCGCAAGGATTTCAACGCGGATACTTCCTGCGCCTGCAACTCGTTCTGCGTTGCAATCTGCTGACGCAATGCGCTGGTCTGGCGCATGATCGCAGGCTGCACCGTCGCCATGACGGCGCGCAGGTGGATATAATCCTCACGCTGCCCCGGTTGCATCATGAGCAAATAGGTTGGCTTTCCGGCCATTTGCTGAAGCGCAGCGTTAAGGCGAAGGACTGGTTCGCTTTGCGCATTCAACTGCGATTGCTGCCCCTTTTGGCGGCGGGAGATAATAGCGAAGCGCGCGGCGGCAGTCTCAATCTGCGCCTCCGCCGCGTCGATCTCGGCGGACAATACTGCGCGCTGCGCAATGAAGCGGTCGGTTGCGCTATCGGCGTTGCTTGCCTCTTGCCGAAGCAATTCGCTGCGCTGTTCGGCGCGCAATGCACGTTCTTTCGCGATGCGGAATGCGCGTTGCTGCGCGTCGTCGGAAACAGTGTCCTGCGCCATCAGGCCGCCTGCAATGGCGATAGGCGCCAAAGTCAACGTAGCGAGGGTGAGCCAGAACCGCATTTCCCTATCCTTCACGATGATAGGGGTGGTTGGCAATGATCGATGTTGCGCGAAACAATTGTTCGGCAAGCATCGCGCGCGCCATCAGGTGCGGCCAGGTCGCCTTGCCAAAGGCAATCAGTCTGTCGGCTCCAGCGCGGGCGGTATCGTCAAAGCCGTCGGCGGCACCAATCAGAAAGCGCACTTCGCGCACGCCATCATCGCGCCAGCGTTCAAGCAAGCGCGCAAGCTCAACCGAACTGAGCTGCTCGCCCTTTTCATCCATGATGATGGTTTTATGGGGGCTGTCCGATGACGGAAGCTCCCCGCCCCGATCGGGCATTTCGCTATGCCGTGTGGGCCAGTTGATCCGTTTCAGATAACGATCGACCAGTTCCGATTCAGGGGAGCGGCCAATCTTGCCGCGCGCGATGATATGCAGGCGCATCGCCATCGGCGCGGGCGACCGGTCTTATTGCGACGCGACTTCGGGCGCGTCGCCAAAGGCCCACATACGCTCCAGATTATAGAAGCTGCGCACTTCGGGACGGAACAGATGCACGATGACATCTTCGGCATCAATGAGCACCCAGTCAGCCGATGGCAGACCTTCGATGCGGGCATGACGTCCAGCCTTTTTGATTCGCTCGGCAAGCTTCTGCGCCATCGACGCGACCTGGCGCGATGAACGACCGGATGCGACGACCATATGGTCGGCAATGTTGCTTTTGCCTTCAAGCGGGATGGTGACCACCTCTTGCGCCTGATCATCGTCGAGCGATTGAAGGATCAACGCGTGCAGCGCGTCGGGGGTCAAAGTGGGTTCCTTGGACTTTGCAGTCGGGGTAGGAACGGATACAGAATCGATCAAGATGGCTCCTTAAAGCACAATTTTTCGGGTAACGCCGTCACGCGTTCCATGTTCCTTATATCGGCGAAACCAATATGGGTCGGCACGCCGAAGAGCGGTGGCCGAACGCGGATCTGGACGAAAGCGCAAAAAGACAAGCGCTGGCGTACTCCATTTCGTCCAGTGATGACGCTGGTCCGGACGCCGGACAAACCGTCTGAACCAGGCCATTGCGGGACCCGCAACGACGTGGGGGTTATAGCCGGGTCTGGCGATAACTGCAATCGGCATGAGTCGGGCAATGTCTCTCCACCGTCGCCAGTGGTGAAATTGCAACAAATTGTCAGCGCCCATGATCCAGATGAACCGGACTTTGGGGTAACGCGCGACCAATTTATCCAGCGTTTCTGCTGTATACACCGTGCCAAGCTCGCGTTCGATGGCCGTGACCTTAATCGGCGTGCGGCGCGCTTGTGCCTTTGCCGACGCCATGCGCGCGGGCAAAGGGGCCATGTCGGATTTGGGTTTCAACGGGTTGCCCGGCGAGACCATCCACCAATATTCATCAAGCCCAAGCGAATCCATCGCGAACAGGCTGATAGCGCGATGGCCGCCATGCGCGGGATTGAAGGATCCGCCCATGAGGCCAACGGTTTTCAAGGGCGTAACTCTTTTCAAGGGCGAGACTCTCTTCAAGGGCGCGTTTGGCCCTGCCCGCGGACAATCCATTTATAAGTCGTCAGCCCCTCAAGCGCGACGGGGCCGCGGGCATGCAGGCGGCCGGTGGCAATGCCGATCTCCGCGCCCAAGCCGAATTCACCGCCATCGGCAAATTGCGTCGATGCATTGTGCATGACAATCGCGCTGTCGACCTCGGCCAAAAAGCGTGCAGCGGCGGCGGCATCTTGCGTGATGATCGCGTCGGTATGGTGTGAACCATGGCGGGCAATATGCGCCATCGCCTCATCCAAGCCAGACACGACGCAGGCCGAAATGACCGAGTCGAGATATTCGGTGTCCCAGTCATCGGCGTCGGCAGAAACGGTCCGCGCATCCAGTTCCATGAGCATATCATCCGCCCGCACTTCGCAGCCAGCATCCAGCAGCGCAGAAATCAAGGCGGCGGGGGCGGGATAGTCCTGATCAATCAGCAACGTCTCTGTCGCCCCGCAAATGCCAGTGCGCCGCATCTTTGCGTTGACGACCAAGGCTTGCGCCATGTCTGGGTCAGCGTCCTTGTGAACATAGCTGTGGCAGATGCCGTCCAGATGCGCGAGCACGGGAACGCGAGCCTCATCCTGAACGCGGGCGACCAATGATTTGCCTCCGCGCGGGATGATCATGTCGATCGCCCCTTGCGCGCGCAGCATCGCGCCGACCACCGCGCGGTCTTGTGTGGGAACCAGCTGAATGGCTTCTGCCGGCAGGCCAGCTTGCGTAATGCCCTGCACCATGGCGGCGTGGATCGCGCGGTTGCTGTGCACCGCCTCGCTACCGCCGCGCAGGATGACGGCATTGCCCGAGCGCAACCCTAAAGCCGCTGCATCCGCAGTCACATTGGGCCGGCTTTCATAGATGATGCCAAGCACGCCGACCGGCACGCGGACGCGCTCCATGACCAGGCCATTTGGCCGTGTGCGGCTGTCGATGATTTGCCCGACGGGATCGTCAAGCGCCGCAACCTGTTCGACCGCCGACGCCATCGCCAATATGCGCGCTTCATCCAGCTTCAGCCGGTCAAGCATTGCAGGCGAAATTCCCGCCGCAGTCGCAGCGTCGACATCCTTGACATTGGCCGCGAGAATATCCGCCATGCCGTCGCGCAGAGCAGCCGCAGCGGCAGTCAACGCCGCCGCCTTGATTGCATTATCCGCGCCCGCCAATTGCCGTGCCGCTGTACGCGCGTTGGCCGCCATCACCGTCATCAATGTGTCGTTATCTGCCATCATCTGCAACCCGTAGAGAAGTGCCGGTAAAAGGGGAAGTGATCCACCAAATTAGCAACCATCTCATATGGAACAAAAGCGAATCGGAAGGATGTATCTGTATTTACACAATTTTACCGATCAATTTTGGCTAAATACTGGCAGCTAGGCGGCGTCCGGCGACAATTTGATAACGTTTTCCACAGCTCATCGTGCAATGCGCCCGACTCGTCACGAGTCCGCGTCTGGCGATTCGCAAGGGCGGATTTCGTCTGCTACGCGCATGCCAGAAATTAATAACGGGGTGGGTCGTGTCGCTTAAGACCAGAATGTCCGGTTGGAAAAACCGGATCGCTGGATGGTTTATTGACCGCGAATTTTTCATGCGGGCCAATGGCCAAGTCCGGTTCTTGAAGATATCCGCACAAGTGCAACGCCGCGCTGCTGGCACGCTTGCGTCCGTCATAGGCGTCTGGTTGGTGGTGACGCTTGGCATGGCGATCAATCAAGTCACAGTTACCGCACAGCGTCTCGCTTTGAGCGAACAGGAAGCGAAAGTGGAATCCGCTGAAGAACGCGTTGCAAGCTATCGCGGCTCCATCGACGAAGTAACGAAGGATCTGGAACGTCGGCAGCAAATGCTCGAAAGCCTTGGCGACCAGTATCTCGGCGACTTGAGCGAAGCGGAGGCCGCAGCCCCGACGACAGCAGCCGACGCGACCGAAGAAGCCAAAGCCGTCAAAACCATCAGTGCGATGGTGCCAGAGGCCGCTGGCCTTGCACGCATTGAGGCGCGGCAAATCCGTTTCGCCGAAAAAATGACTAAGGTGGCACTGGCGCGAACGTCAAAGGCAGAAGCCGCGATCCGCCAGTTTGGGCTGAACCCCGAAATATTGGCCCGTCAGGCCCGCAACGCTCAGGGTGGTCTGTTCGAACCCTTCTTTGGCAAAAGCAAAAAGGACGTTCGCGATCCGCGCTTTTTGAAACTCGCTGCCTCGCTTGGACGGATGGACGCCATGGAGCGTGCGCTCGCCGCGATTCCGACGTCGATGCCCGCTGCATATATGATGATGTCGAGCGGATTTGGTTATCGAAGCGATCCGTTTACAGGGGCTGGCGCAATGCATGCCGGGCTGGATTTTAAAGGCCCGGTTGGCACGCCAATTCTGGCAGCAGCCGATGGCAAGGTGACTTTGGCTGGTTTCAATGGCGGCTATGGCAACACAGTCGAAATTCGGCATGCCAATGGCTTGCTGACGCGTTATGCGCATTTGTCAGGTTTGGACGTCAGACCGGGTCAAATGGTCGACCGCGGCGTTCAAATCGGACGGATGGGCAGCACAGGTCGTTCCACCGGCAGCCATCTGCATTTCGAGGTTCGCTTGAATGGTCAGGCAATCAACCCGCGCAAGTTTTTGGAGGCAAATCCTGATGTTCTCAAAGTCCAAACCGTCGCCGGAAACCGTGCCGACTCTGCCGCAAAGGAATAACACGAGCGTGCGCAATAATTCTGGTCATACATTTTCGATCATTGCATCGGACGTCGAAATCGTCGGCAATCTGGCCGCGCGAGTCGACCTTCATATCGACGGCAAGGTGCAAGGCGATGTAACCTGCGGCAATCTTGTGCAGGGCGAAGGCAGCATGATCGCGGGCAAAGTCACCGCCGAGTCAGCCAAGCTTTCGGGCCATGTCGAAGGATCGATTGAGGCCAATGACCTTGTCATTGAATCCACCGCCCGCATCATGGGCGATGTTGTCTACAGCAACCTGACCATCGCACCGGGCGGCCAAATCGAAGGCAAGTTCCGCCACAAGTCATCCACCACGCCAAGCATTGCGCGGACGACGGTGAATGTGGGCAAGGCGGCTGATCCGTTAATTCTTGGGGTTGATTCCAAGGTCGCTTAAGCGGGGATTGTTCTGAGTTTTAGGGCGGGAGCGTATGCTTTTAAGGTGTCTCGTCTTCGCTCGACACGAACGGGGTGGGGCCAGCGTTCTTCGTTAGCCGTCATCGCGCTTTTGCACTCGTAATCCTGAAGCCCTGGCTCGTCATCCCAATTAGCCCCTTCGTCATCCTGAAGCCCTTACTCGTCATCCTGAACTTGTTTCAGGATAACGCACAACCGTCGCCTGTTATCCTGAAACAAGTTCAGGATGACGAGTAGCGTTTCAATATGACAATGTGCCCCCCTTCCCGTTAATGTCGAGCGTAGTCGAGACACGAGCGAAGACGAGACACCGTGAACGCACACGCAGCGCCAAAATTTCCAACACCCGCAACATGATTTCCAACAAAACCCACGCGCGCGTTTCCAAACACAGAAAAAGGGACGGCCGACGCGGAAGCGCTGGTGCTGCTTCCGGCTGATGGTGTTTGTTGATTAAGGCTCGTTTGTTCCATCAGTCTAATTCCAGGAGCCGCCTTTATCTTGGCTGGGCTGCTTTCCTTGGGGGTGAAGGTTCGTAAAGACCCCAAGGCCGTCCAGTACAGACGGGACGGTTTCCCGCCACACCCAGCCGCTTGTGCGCTGTTCAGAGCTTGATGCAACAGGCCCTTTTTAAAGGCTGAAGCAAGCACCCTATCGCGCCGGCCGTGCCAGCGAGTTCCCCCGCCAGCGTTCCCATCACCCCGACCCGCGTTCTAGACCGCAGCCTGACTGACGCGAATCAGATAACCTATCTGGTTATTTGTAGGAAAGCGATTTCTTTGCCGCGCGCATACAATAGGCCCGAACCATCAAAATATGGTCACCCTGAACTTGTTTCAGGGTCTTACCTTTCCGCGTCCCACAATTAAGATCCTGAAACAAGTTCAGGATGAATATCGGGGAGGAGAAGGGTCTCGGTACGCGCTCACGAAGCCGGCGTGCATTCACGACAGTGCGCGTCCACGATCCCGCCGTAAAATCTACATCGCGGCTTCTGCAGCAGCCTCGGCCTTTTTGCGGCGGCGGCGGGTGAACCAGATGGCGATGAGGGCAAGCTCGTATAAAATGCACAAGGGGATCGCGAGCAACAATTGCGACACGACGTCAGGCGGTGTGAGGACGGCGGCGATGGCGAAGGCGCCGACAATGGCATAACGCCGCGCGCTCTTAAGCTGCTCCAGCGTGACGATTCCAGCGCGCTCCAGCAGCATCAACAGCACCGGCAGCAGGAACGAAATGCCGAAGCCGAAAATGAACTTCATCACGAAGTTGAGATAATTGTCGACGCCCGGCAGCGCCTCTTGTTCGACACCGCCCACCGTACCGCCAAAGCCAAGCAGATATTCAAGCGCGACAGGGATTGCCATAAAATAGGCCATCGACGCGCCGACGATGAACAACACCGGCGTTGCGAGCAAGAACGGAAGAAACGCGTTCTTTTCCTTGGTGTAGAGACCCGGCGCGACGAAGCGCCACAATTGGGTGGCAAACACCGGGAACGAGAAGAACGTCGCTGCAAAAAACGCCACCTTTATCTCGACAAAAAATGCCTCGAATATCGCGGTGTAAATCAGTTTCGTCTGGCCAGACGCCAACAAAGGCTGAACCAGAAATCCGAAGATGGGGCGGGCAAAATACAGGCTGATGCCAAAGGCGATGGCGAGCGCAAGAAAGCTCCAGAGCAAACGGCTGCGGAGCTCAATCAGATGATCAAGCAATGGCATTTTGCTGTCGTCAAGTTCGCTCATATTTTAGGCGCCGTTTCGGCATTCGGGTGTTCGATGGGCAATTCCGGCTCGCTTGGTGTTTCAGGCGTGGCGGGACGGGTTTCATCACCCACGACGTCAGCACGTGGATCGGCGGGATGCTCACGCATGATGCGTTCGTTTTCGGCCTTCCACTTTTTTTCGAGTTCTTCGAGTTCTGACTGGCGGATCATCTCGTCTAAGCCGGACCGGAAATGTGCCGCGACACCGCGTGCCTTGCCTACCCATTTGCCAACGACGCGTAATGCCTTGGGCAAATCCTTTGGTCCAATGACGATCAACGCCACAAGGACCACGAGCAGCAGTTCGGATGACGCGATGTCAAACACGTCAGGCCCCCGACGTCGAGGGCAGATGATAATTCATTATCAATGACTTAACCTTGGGTCTTGTCAGTCTGCTTTTCAGCGTCGACGACGGTAGTCGTGCCGATTTGCGGCGGCGCTTTGGGCGCTTCGTCTTCTTCGCTCATGCCCTTTTTAAAGCTTTTGATGCCCTTGGCGACGTCGCCCATCATGTCGGAGAAACGACCCTTGCCGAACAAGAGCAGCACCAAAATGCCCACAATCAGCCAGTGCCAGATGCTAAAACCGCCCATTTCAAACTCCTAACGGGGCGCACCCCGGATATCGCGAATACGCTCGCTTGGTCCCTCTACCCTATTTAGGCGTTGTTTTCGTTAATTTCTAGGTCGCTGTCATTTTCTTCTGCTGTAAACAGCATATCGCCCATCGCGCTATCGATTGGGTCAAGCAAACCCGCGGCTTTCAGGTCGGCAATCCCTGGTAAATCTTTGCGGCTGG
>JANPKN010000207.1:0-13508 GCA_031426075.1 Sphingomonadaceae bacterium | reverse complement strand
CCTTCACGGACTCAAGCGCGCAAGACCAAATGGCTGCGGGCAAGCTGATGAAGAAGCTTGAAGCCGAAATCGTACGTGGTGCCATCCTTAAGGACGGCACGCGCATCGACGGACGCACCACTTCGCAAATCCGTCCAATCGTTGCAGAAACGCATTTCTTGCCACGTTCACACGGTTCGGCTCTGTTCACACGTGGTGAAACGCAAACAATCGCGACCTGCACCTTGGGCACCAAGGACGCAGAGCAGATGATCGACGGCCTTGGCGGTCTGCACTATGAAAACTTCATGCTGCATTACAACTTCCCACCATATAGCGTTGGTGAAGTTGGACGCTTTGGTGCACCTAGCCGCCGTGACATCGGTCATGGTAAGCTTGCATGGCGCGCCCTGCATGCCGTGCTGCCAACCAAGGAAGAATTCCCGTACACAATCCGTATCACCAGCGACATCACCGAATCGAACGGTTCGTCGTCGATGGCGTCGGTTTGCGGCGGAAGCCTTGCGATGATGGACGCTGGCGTTCCCATCAAGCGTCCGGTTTCCGGTATCGCAATGGGCTTGATCCTTGAAGGCAAGGATTACGCAATTCTTTCCGATATCCTGGGTGATGAAGATCATCTCGGCGACATGGATTTCAAGGTAGCTGGAACGTCCGAAGGCATCACCACGATGCAGATGGATATCAAGATTGCCGGTATTACCCGCGAAATCTTCGAAGCCGCACTGAACCAAGCCAAGGAAGGCCGCGCGCATATCTTGGGTGAAATGGCCAAGGCACTCGGTGAAGCCCGCGGTGAATTGTCCGCGCATGCTCCGCGTATCGAAACAATGCAGATCGACAAAGCGAAGATCCGCGACATCATCGGTACTGGCGGCAAGGTGATTCGTGAAATCGTGGCTACCACAGGCGCGAAGGTCGATATCGATGACGAAGGTCTTATCAAGATTTCGTCGTCCGACATCGCCCAAATCGAAGCTGCACGTAAGTGGATTTCCGGCATCGTCGAAGAAGCAGAAGTCGGCAAGGTCTATGACGGTAAAGTCGTCAACCTCGTTGATTTCGGCGCATTCGTGAACTTCATGGGTGGCAAGGACGGTCTCGTCCACGTCAGCGAAATGCGCAATGAGCGCGTCGAGAAGGTTACGGACGTCGTCAGCGAAGGCATGGACGTCAAGGTGAAGGTTCTCGAAATCGACCCACGCGGCAAGGTTCGCCTGTCGATGCGTGTCGTTGATCAGGAAACCGGTGAAGAGCTGGAAGATACCCGCCCGCCGCGTGAGAAGACCGAGCGCAGCGATCGTGGACCTCGTCGTGAAGGCGGCGGTGGCGGACGCGGCGAAGGCCGTGGCGACCGCGGTCCCCGTCGTGAAGGCGGTGGACGTGATGGTGGCAGGGGCGAAGGCCGCGGCGACCGTGGTCCACGCCAAGAGCGTTCAGAAGGCGAAAACAAGGGCGGGGGCGATCCCGACCATGTACCAGCTTTCTTGAAAGACTGAGCTAAGGCGACGTCTAGGCGTTAACGCGCCGGCACAGAATATCCTGCAAAAGGATGGAGAGGAAAGGGGCGGCTTCGGCGGCCCCTTTTTTCGTTAATATGCGTAAAGCGACATTCGGACCCGTGTCTAACGTCAGGCGGTCGTGAGTGCTGCGCTCGCCTTCGAAATTGCGGATGCCAAATCATCCTGACCAAATGGCTTTTCCAGCCGTGGCATATCTATAGCCCACTCCTTATCAGTCGACGCATAGCCAGTTACGAGCAATAATTTCAGCTCCGGACGTATTTTACGGGCTGCAAGCGCCAATTCGTCTCCCGACATATCGGGCATTGCATAGTCCGTTAATAATAGGTCGATGTGGGCTTCACTTTCGATCACTTGCATCGCCTGCCGCGCAGACGACGCCTCAATAACGAGGTGACCTATATCCTGCAGCATGTGCGCAGTTCCCATACGAACGAGCATTTCGTCATCAACCAACAGTATCTTCAACGGCGTAAGCTGTGTCGATATGTTGGTTGGAGCGGGCGCATCAGTGCTCTCCTTGGTTACGGTTGCTGCTTGCAACCATAGACTGGCGACTGTCCCTTTGCCCAATTCGCTTGCAAGTTCGAACAGACCATTGGACTGCGCCGCCAACCCATGGACTGAAGACAGACCAAGACCTGTACCCTGGCCAAGGATCTTTGTGGTGAAGAAGGGTTCAATAGCGCGGCGAAGCGTTTCTTCATTCATGCCAGCACCAGTGTCTTTCACCTGAACGCAGACATAATCGCCGTCGGGCAAACCGGCTTTGCCTTTTGCCTCTACACTGTCCACGCTAATATCGATATGCCCGCCGTCTGGCATTGCATCCCGCGCGTTTACGGCAAGATTGAGCAAAGCCAGCTCAAACTGGTTGGGGTCGACAAAGGCGATCAAATCACATTTCGCGCAATCTACGCGCAGCATGATTTGCGGCCCGATGGACCGGGCAATCAAATCCGTCATTCCACTCACAACACGGCATATGTCCACTGGCTTGGTTTCCAATGCCTGCCGCCGTGAAAACGCGAGTAGCCGCTGGACCAATACACGTGCTTTTTCTGAGGCTTGTGCGCCACCGTCAATAAGCATTCTGGTGCGGTCGTCGATGCCAGGGCGCCGGGACAGAATATCGAATGCACCGACAATTGGCGTCAGCAAATTGTTGAAATCATGCGCGACACCGCCGGTAAGATGGCCCAAAGTTTCCAGTTTCTGCGCTTCATGCAAATGCGCCAACGCGGTCGCGCGTTCGGCAACGGCATTTTCAACACGCACGGCAAGATCGGCATTCAATTTGACAAGGTCGTTCTCTGCAAGCTTGCGGGCCGTCACATCCTTGAACAATGTCGCAACTTGCCGCTTGGAAGGCGGTTCAATGCGGAATGCCGACAACTCAAGATATCGGTTAGTGGCAACAAGTTCGCGTTCGAAACGTATTGGTTCACCGGTCAGTAAAACATTCCGGTATATCGCGATCCATTCCTCCGCTTCGTCGCCGATAAGGTTTCTTACGCTTTTGCCTTTTGCATCGGGTATTCCTGCATTAGCAACATAGGCTGCATTCAATTCGGCATGGATATAGTCATCTAGTGCGCCATGAGGGCCCTCGATAAATTCGATGATGCAGAAGCCTTCGTCGATGCTGTCAAACAGCATGCGATATTTCGCTTCGCTTTCAATAAGCCGTTGTTCAGCCTTCCTGCGCTCGTCAATGTCGATCACCGAGCCGATATAGCCAAGAAACTGGCCGTCATTGCCCAGCCTTGGGGCTGCTGCATCAATCGCCCAGCGATAGGTGCCGTCCGCATGTCGAAGACGATATTCAATTCGGAAGGGTTCACAATTTGCGTTGGCAGACAGAAAAATGTCATTGGCCATCTGCTGGTCATCTGGATGCGTCGCATTTAGCCAGCCAAAGCCTTCTGCCTCTTCACGCGTTTGCCCGGTAAATTCATACCAAGCGTGATTGAGATAGGTGCAATATCCCTCTTCGTTCGTCACCCAGACAATGACCGGCGCGCTATCTGCCATAGTGCGAAAGCGTTCCTCACTCTCGCTCAGCTTTGCCTCTGCGCGCGCACGCTCCGCCGACTGCCACATGATTTCGATGGTTTCTTTGACCAACGCGACGTTTTCGTCGCTCCATTGATGCGCGCCCGGCATGCCAAGGCTCAACAGCGCAAGAACTTGTCCATCGCGCACTAAAGGGACATCAAGCGTGGCGCGGCAGCCCACGGCGGCATAGCTCTGCTCGGCGATAGTTCCTCTGGTCCGAAAATCGCTTCGAACATCATTGATTAAAACAGGATTTCCCGACAGCAGGTCGGCAATCCGGCCAACACCGTAATCTTCGAACCTATGGCGTCCGATGATGGAGGCTAATCCCGGTGCCATCCACGCACTTTGCACGTTACAGACAACACCGCCTTCGACTTCGCCAAATGTGCAGAATGCGGCATCCATCTTTTGCCCTAGTAGTTCGCATCCTACATTAATTGCGTCACGGCTTGTTACGGCATCGCGCATGCGCTCATTTAATTCCAGCCGGAAGTCCGACCGAAGCTGTGAAAGCAAAAACGAGGTTGTTTCGGTGCAGCAGCAAAACATGCCGACCACATGCCCATTGTCGTCGCGGACGGGGGAATATGAGAAAGTAAACCAGCCAGCTTCAGAATAGCCCTTCCGATTGACGATCAGTGGCAGATTTTCGCTATAGGTGGACCGTCCCTGCATAGCGGCGTCAACCAACGGATGAATATCGTCCCATATTTCAAGCCAAATATCTTCAAATCGCGCACCGAGTGCTTTTGGATGCTTGTTACCAAGAATGACAGCATAAGCATCATTATATAGAAAGCCGAGTTCATCGCCCCAAGCCACAAACATCGGAATACTCGAGCCGAGCATTAGTGCAACGGTAGACCGCAGTGCTGACGGCCAGGTTCCGGGCTCACCCAAGGGCGACGTAGACCAGTCGTGGGACAGCATCAGCGCGCCCATTTCGCCGCCATTTCGAAACGTGTTTTGAGAAAATTCAGATGTCGACATATGCCCCAAAATATATAACCATTCCGGTTGAAATAGTATAGCGCGATTCTAATGTGCACTTTACGCTGAAACGTCAGTTTAACTGGGGTTAGCCCGCTAATATATGCCGCATGAATTAAGCGGTCGAAAAAAATCGGGCGTTATACCAGTATTTTTCGGTACGCATTTTGGCGTTTTACTTTTGGCATTGCCAGTCGATGAAATGCACGAATTTACAATTCGTTGAGATCGATCTGCGGGTCTTCGCTATCACTCGCTATTCGAACTAGGACGGTTTTATTTCAACCGAACAACCTTATCGGCTGACAATTCATCACCGATACAGGAAATTTCCGCCACGCTTCGTGCGTGTTTATCGGCGTTGCCAAGCAAAAGGCTTGGCGGGGCGGGCAAGATTATCTAGGGAACATCCATGAACAAAAAATTCCTCGTGACCGTGGCGGTATTGGCCGCATCTTCCATGCTTTCGGGCTGCGCTGCGCTTGGTCTAGGTGGCGGCGGCGCAAAGCCGGGCAGCAACACCCGTTACGTCGCGCGTGACGTCAACACTCTTTATTCAGCGGCCAAGGACAAGCTTGATAACAAGCAATATGAAGTTGCCGCAGCATTGTTCGACGAGGTTGAGCGCCAGCACCCTTATTCGCCATGGGCCCGCCGTGCGCAGCTGATGAGCGCGTTCAGTTACTATATGGCGCAAAAATACAATGAGTCGATTCAGTCATCGCGCCGTTTCCTGTCGATTCATCCGGGCAACAAGGACGCGTCATACGCTTATTATCTGATTGCCTTGTCTTATTACGAGCAGATCAGCGACGTTACCCGTGATCAGAAGATTTCGGAGCAGGCCCTCGCGGCGCTTGGTGAAGTGCAGCGCCGTTATCCCACATCGCGTTATGCGTCGGATGCAACCTTGAAGATCGATCTCGTCCGCGACCATCTTGCGGGCAAGGAAATGGAGATTGGCCGTTTCTACCAGCGCCGTGCGTTGTGGCTCGCATCATCTTTGCGTTTCCGCGAAGTCGTCGAGAAATATGATACAACTACGCACGCGCCAGAGGCTCTGTATCGTTTGACCGAGAGCTATCTCGCGATGGGCGTGCCGGAAGAAGCGAAAAAGGCCGCTGCCGTGCTTGGTGCAAACTATCCAGGCAGCGAATGGTATGCCCGTGCGTATAACCTGATGCAGAAGAACGCGCCCGCCGCGTAATGCCATGCTAACGGGGCTTTCGATCCGCGATGTCGTGCTGATCGAGGCACTGGACCTAGAGTTTGCAGGCGGACTTGGAGTGCTCACTGGCGAGACCGGGGCAGGTAAATCCATATTGCTTGATGCGCTGGGCCTTGCGCTTGGTGCAAGGGCGGACAGCGGGCTGGTCAGGTCTGGAGCTGAAAAGGCGCAAGTCACGGCCAGTTTTGACGCACCTGCACATGTCGCCGCGCTTCTTGCCGACAATGACATTGATATCGATGCCGATGAACCGTTGATTATCCGTCGGTCAGTGAAGGCCGACGGCGGCAGCAAGGCATTTATCAACGACCAGCCCTGTTCAGCTGCGCTTTTGCGCGATGTAGGGGCGGCTTTGGTAGAAATCCACGGCCAGCATGATGATCGCGGAATGCTCAACGCGCGCGGACACCGTGGGTTATTGGACATTTTTGGCCGAAGTGACACCGCGACCGTCTCGGCTAATTTTGCCGCATGGCAGGACGCAAAATCGCGTCTTGATATTGCCCGAGAGGCATTGGAAAACGCGGCGCGCGACCGCGAGTGGCTCGAACATTCTGTGGCCGAACTTGCCGCGTTTCAGCCGCAACCGGGCGAAGAAGAACAACTCGCTGGCGAACGGTCTGATATGCAGAAGGGCGAGCGCATCGCCGAAGACCTTAAGACTATTCTGGAGAGCTTCGACGGTCCGAAGAGCGGGCTGTCACTCATTCGTAGTGCCGCGCGCAAGCTTGACCGTCTGGCGGATGCGCACCCTCTGTTGGCCGAGGCGCTCACCGCGCTCGACCGCGCAGTGATTGAAGCGAGCGAGGCCGAGGATAAGTTGAACGCTGCTTCACGCGCCATTGAATATGAGCCGGCGCGGCTTGACGAGATTGAGGAGCGTTTGTTTGAACTGCGCGCACTTGCCCGCAAGCATAATATAGCTCCAGACGGCATTATCGCATTGCAGGAGCGGCTGACGGCACAATTGCAATCCATAGAGGCAGGCGGCGAGGGGCTTGCTTTATTGGAGGCTGAGGTAGCAACCAAGCACACAGCCTATGTCGAGTCCGCAACAGCATTGTCTGCTGCCCGTAACACCGCTGCTGTGAAGTTGGATGTAGCGGTTAAAAACGAACTTTCCCCGTTAAAGTTGGATGCCGCTCAGTTTCAGACGGCGGTGGAGAAGCTACCCGAAGATCGCTGGACCGCATATGGCATGGACCGCGTCGAATTTCTTATTTCCACCAACCCCGGTGCGCCATTTGCACCACTTGCCAAAATTGCATCGGGCGGAGAATTGTCCCGCTTCATCCTTGCGCTAAAGGTCGCGTTGGCAGAAGAAGGTGGAGCCGCTACGATTATCTTTGACGAAATTGACCGGGGCGTCGGCGGCGCGGTGGCGGCTGCAATTGGCGAACGCCTTGCGCGCTTGGCTACACGCACGCAGTTGCTCGCCGTGACCCATAGCCCGCAGGTTGCAGCGAAAGGGAAGGCGCATTATTTCATCGCCAAATCGAGCCAGGGCACGGTCACGCGGACGGGCGTCACGCTGCTTGATGCCGAAGCACGGCGACAAGAAATCGCACGTATGTTGTCCGGTGCCGAGGTGACGGATGAGGCAAGAGCGCAGGCCGTGCGCCTATTGGAGACAGCATGAAAAAGGTTATTATTTTACTAGCTTTGTTGGCCAGCGGATGTGCGACCACGAAAACGCCGGCGCAGCCAGCAGATCAGTTTTTTGCGCGGATGTCTGCTCTTTGCGGCAAAAGTTTCAACGGCAAATTGGCCGCTGGCGATGCTAGTGACTCAAGCTTTGCCACGGCCAAAATGCAGGCGCATGTTCGCAGCTGCACTGACCGGGAAATCCAGATTGCGTTCGATGTCGGCGAAGACCGTTCGCGCACGTGGATTATCACCCGCACCGATAGCGGCCTGCGCCTGAAACACCGCCACATGTTAAAAGACGGCACCGAAGACCCCGTATCGCAATATGGTGGCGACACTGCGCAGCCGGGGACTGCAGCCCGTCAGGAATTTCCCGTCGATGCGTATTCCAAAGCAATGTTCACCAAAGAAGGCCGAACCGTTTCGAACACCAACGTCTGGGCATTCGAAATCGAGCCACAGCGGACATTGACCTATGAACTAGCCCGACCAAACCGGTTATTCCGGGTGGCGTTCGATGTCGCTAACCCCGTCGCTGGAGTGAGTGAGTGACATCTGAAGCCGATGCTGCCAACGAATTGATGCGGTTGGCGAAGCAGATTTCGCAACACAATAAACGCTACCACGCGGAAGATGCGCCTGAGATTTCCGATGCGGAATATGATGCGCTGGTTCGCCGGAATAATGAACTTGAGTCTGCGTTTCCGCACCTTGTGCGTTCGGACAGTCCGAACAAGCAGGTAGGCGCTACGGTCGAAGGCTCAGGCCTCAAGAAAATCACCCATGCCAAGCGGATGATGAGCCTCGACAATGCGTTTGAGGCGCAGGATGTGCATGACTTTGTGTCGCGGGTGCGGCGGT
This sequence comes from Sphingomonadaceae bacterium, assembly GCA_031426075.1. Taxonomy (GTDB): domain Bacteria; phylum Pseudomonadota; class Alphaproteobacteria; order Sphingomonadales; family Sphingomonadaceae; genus Sphingorhabdus_B. Next base: position 5,198 of record JANPKN010000207.1, on the reverse strand, counting down.
TCCTGAACCTAGCTGCGGACGCAGAGGTTGCGCTGACCGCGGAAGACAAGATTGATGGTCTTTCGCTTTCGCTGCGATACGAAAAGGGTGTCTTGAAACAGGCTGCAACGCGCGGCGACGGAAACGTTGGTGAAGATGTTACCGCCAACGTCACCTATATCTCTGACATTCCGCAGCAGCTTAGAGGTGATGTACCCGATATCTTCGAGATACGTGGCGAAGTCTATATGGCGAAGTCAGACTTTGCCGCGATTAACGAGGCACAGAAGGCGAAGGACGGAAAGCTGTTCGCAAACCCCCGCAATGCGGCAGCCGGGTCTCTGCGGCAGAAGGATGCGAAGGTTACCGCGTCGCGCCCTTTACGTTTTTTCGCGCATGGATGGGGTGAGGTGAGCGCGCTGCCTGCGGATACCCAGAGTAAAGTCATGGCAGCGATTGCGTCGTGGGGCGTACCTGTGTCGCCTTTGCTGCTGCGTTTCGACCATAACACAGACGCTTTGGCGCATTATGCAGATATTGAACGCCGCCGGGCAGACTTGCCTTATGACATTGATGGCGTCGTCTATAAGGTTGACCGATTGGATTGGCAGGAACGGCTTGGCTTTGTGGCCAAGTCCCCGCGCTGGGCGATTGCGCATAAATTCCCTGCAGAACGCGCGGAAACGACTCTTGAGCACATTGACATCCAGGTCGGTCGCACCGGCAAGCTTACCCCCGTCGGACGGCTCGCGCCTGTCACTGTAGGCGGCGTAGTCGTGTCCAATGTGACGCTGCACAATCGTGACGAGATTGCGCGCTTGGGCGTGCGTCCCGGTGACCGTGTGGTGGTGCAAAGGGCAGGGGACGTCATTCCCCAGATCGTTGAGAACCTTACGCGCGAGAGCGAGCGCGCACCATACCAATTTCCTGCGCACTGCCCGGAATGCGGTTCCGAAGCGGTGGCCGAAGAAGGCGAAGTCGATGTGCGTTGCACCGCAGGCCTGATTTGTCCGGCACAGCGGGTGCAACGCCTCATCCATTTTGTTAGTCGAGGGGCACTCGATATTGAGGGGCTTGGCGAAAAGACCATTCAGGAGTTTTTTGATCTGGGTTGGATGGAAGGTCCAGCAGACATATTCCGGCTGCGTAGACGCCGCACGGACATCTTGTCGCGCGGTGGGTGGCAGGATAAGTCTGTGGATAACCTGTCGGCAGCAATTGAAGCCAAGCGCACACCCGATGGTGCGAAATTGCTCTTTGGCTTAGGAATCCGGCACATCGGCACCGTCACGGCGCGTGATTTGTTCAAGGCGTTCGGGTCGCTCGAAGCGATCGGCAATGTCGGCCAACGGCTGGCGCAAGCAGATGAAGCAGCCGTCGCTGACGTGATAGCCATTGACGGCGTCGGCGGCGCCGTGGCCGAGGCGTTGGGGGATTTCTTTCACGAACCGCACAATCTTTCGGTCTGGAACGACCTTTTGAACGAGGTTCAGCCGCCTGCTTATGTGTCGAATATTCGCGAAAGCGCGTGGACTGGCAAAACCATAGTTTTCACTGGAAAACTGGAAACGATGAGCCGCGACGAAGCCAAGGCGCAGGCGGAGGCACTTGGCGCGAAATCAGCGGGCTCAGTAAGTGCAAAAACCGACCTCGTCGTCGCTGGCCCCGGCGCTGGGTCGAAGCTTAAGCAGGCAACTGCGCTTGGCATTCAGGTGATCGATGAAGCCGAATGGGCAAACATCGTCGAAAGCGCCTAAAACTGCCGCACACGCTGTTGCTGCAATACGGTTTCAAGTGTAACCAGTTAATATGGAAAATATCAGCCACGTTTATGAAACGCCGCCCGTAGGCGCGAATGCCGATTGGACGGTCCCGCAAAATTGGGAAAAGTTCAGCGCGGATGAACATGCTATGTGGGACAGGCTGTTCGCACGGCAGACGGCGATGCTTCCCGGACGCGCCGCCGATGCCTTTATGCGGGGCATTGATGTCCTAAAGCTGTCACGCCCCGGCATTCCCGATTATCGTGAACTGAACGCGCGATTGATGGCGGCTACAGGTTGGAAAATTGTGGCTGTGCCCGGCCTCGTTCCCGATGATGTGTTTTTTGACCATCTCGCCAACCGCCGTTTTCCCGCCGGCAATTTCATCCGAACACCCGAGCAATTGGATTATCTGCAAGAACCGGATGTCTTCCACGACGTGTTCGGGCATGTGCCGATGTTGGCTGATCCGGTGTTTGCCGATTATATGGTGGCCTATGGCAAAGGTGGGCTGCGGTCGCTTGGCTTTGGCGCGCTTGATCACCTGGCGCGGCTTTATTGGTATACAGTGGAGTTTGGCCTGATCCAGCAAGTCGATGGCTTACGCATTTATGGCGCGGGCATTGTTTCAAGCTATGCCGAAAGCATCTTTGCGTTGGAGGACGAAAGTCCAAACCGCATCGCATTCGACTTGCTTCGGGTGATGCGGACACATTATCGGATCGACGATTTTCAGCAGAATTATTTTGTGATTTCCAGCATCGACGAATTGCTCAACGTCACTGTGGAAACGGATTTTGCGCCGCTTTATGCCAAGCTTGAGACACTTCCTGACATACAGGTTGGGGAAGTTTTGGCAGATGACGTGCTGATCACACGCGGAACGCAAGCTTATGTAAAGGGCGCCGGTCGCTAAACGAGGGGGATCGCGCAACCGGCACCCAGCCGCCAATTAAGGCAGCAACACGGAATCGATTACATGGACAACGCCGTTTGACTGCATGACGTCAACGGTGGTCACTGCGGACTGTCCGCCTTTGCCATCGGTGATGACGACGCTGTTACCTGACAAACGCGCGGTCAGCTTTTCACCAGCAACGGTTGTCAGCGTGGCTGAGCCGCCGCCATTCTTGATGGCGCCCACGATGTCGGTCGAGGTGAGCTTGCCAGCGACGACATGATAGGTGAGGATCTTGGTCAAAGTTGCCTTGTTCTCTGGCTTTACCAAAGTTCCAACGGTGCCTGCTGGCAGTTTTTCAAACGCGGTGTTGGTTGGTGCGAACACTGTGAATGGACCGGGGCTTGCGAGCGTGTCAACAAGACCAGCGGCCTTAACGGCGGCAACCAATGTGGTCAGGTTTGGCGCGGCTGAAGCGTTTTCGACGATGGTCTTTGTTGGTGCCATTGCGGCTCCGCCTACGCTTGGGTTGGACATTTTGCTATGGCCGCTCATCTTGTGATGGTCGGCCATGACTGCTGTGCCGGCGAGGGTCGATGATGCCAGTGCGATGGCGGCGATTAAACGGCTCGTACGTTTCATGATTCAGCTTTCCTGTTTCTAGGCACTGCCAATCAGTGGCGTGCTGAAATCAGATACGGATGGTCTGGTCGTCCAGATGCATCCGCGCTGAAAATAAATCACAAAATGCTGATTTTCCCACTTGCGAGCACTGGACCGGTGGCAACACCGCCCGGCGCACCTTGGGCTGGTTCAGGAGTGATCGCGAGTAAAGCACCTTCGTTCATATACTGACGCATATCGGGACTGACGTCCATTTCGGTTGGCCGGTCGCCATTAATCACACCGAGCGACCGGGCTTTGCCATCGGCGGGTATGACCCATAGTTCCGGATAGAGTTCGCCGGTATCGAGCTTCACTGGTGTCAAAAGCATGGTGCCTTGCGTGCTGTCATAGCTTGCGGTGATCGCAGATCTGCCATCTTCGCTACCCAGCGCGGCAATCATCGGCGAAGGGTTGGCGACAGGCGTTGTGGGGACTGGCTTTTGCAATAACAAAACACCAAGAAAAACCGCTGCAGTCATGGAAATGCCAGTAAGCGCACGCCAGAATGTGAGCTTCTCCGATCCAACATCTTGCAAGGTCGGCGCAGGCAAAGCTTTTTCGATTTTCGACCACATGTCTGCGGATGGCGCCTGGTCTGGCCCAAGCAACGGATTGAGCCTGAGGTGCCATGCCTCAACTTCGGCCGCAAAAGCGGAATCCGTTGCAATCCGCGCGACCGCGATTGCTTCTTGTCCCGCGTCAAGCAAGCCAAGCACATATTCCCCAGCCAAGGTGAAATCTTCGTCGGTCATGACAGTCATGCTGCTCCCTCCATGCAGCCGCGCAGCTTCAACAGGGCCCGTCTTATTCTGCTTTTGACGGTTCCCAGGGGCTGCCCTTCATTTTTGGCGAGATCAGCATATGTCGATCCGCCGATAAAGGCACTTCGAATGAAGAGGGCATCGCGCTGATCCAATGACGATATGCAATCGTGCAGGACGCGGTCATCCGCTTCTTCAATCAATTGCGCGTCCGCCAGGGGGGTAGCGTCGGCAATTTCTGCAGCTTCCTCAATTGAGGATGTGCCAGCCTTCTTCTTTGCGCGCAGCCGGTCAATCGCCCGGTTACGTGTTACAGCCACAAGCCAGCTGATCGGGCTAGCCCGACCGCTTTCAAAGCTTGCGGCCTTATTCCAAATAGTGAGATATGCGTCTTGCAACACGTCTTCCGCTTCGTTTCTGTCCGGGAAGATACGCAAGCACACACCAAATAGCTTCGCAGAGGTTGCAGCATATACAGTTGCAAATGCTTTGCGGTCACCGCGACCCGATTGCACGAGTGCCTCGGCAAGCTTTGCCCGCCGCGCCGAATCCAAATCTGCAGTTCCAGTGTCGGTCGTCATCACACCCGATATGGCGAAGGCTTGCGGGTGGCGCAATGCTGCTTTTCTACCATGTTCCGAAATCTCCCGGTGGTTGGCTGGTGCGACCACTGGCCCGGACCGGGCGCTTCCAACCATATGCGCGGCGTTTCACGAGCCACAAACATGGCCAGTCACCGCAGTCAATGCGCTTTTCTTGGCGGAACCCTTGCCGCCTGTAGGCGCGCAAGACGGCGTCCGCTTGCGTGTTCAGCAGCCCTGCCAATATCAGCGAACCGCCGTCGTCCACGATGTCGGCAATGGAAGGTGCAAGTTCAATCAAGGGGCCGGCAAGAATGTTAGCCGTTACAAGGTCATAGGGCGCCCGTGAGGCGATAAGCGGGTGCGCGGTACCTTCCGCTACGCAAAGTGCAAGTTGGCCCTGAGAGAAGCCACAGGGCACGTTGTTGGCCCGTGCATTGTCTGCGGTGACCTCGACACTGATTGGGTCAATGTCGGATGCGGTCAAATAGGCTTTTGGCCATAGCGCATGTGCAGCAAAAGCAAGTAACCCGGTGCCAGTTCCGATATC
>JANPKN010000206.1:0-3166 GCA_031426075.1 Sphingomonadaceae bacterium | reverse complement strand
AGAATCGCTTGGGCTCACCGAGGCCCAGTGGCGGCCAGCGATGCGCAGTTTCAAGGGGCTTGCCCACCGGATGGAAGTCGTTGCCGAACGCAACGGCGTATTGTTCATCAATGACAGCAAGGCAACGAATGGCGCGTCCACCGCGCCAGCCTTGGCCGCTTACCCCCGCGTTCACTGGATCGTTGGAGGCCTGCCAAAGACCGACAATCTCGACGAATGCATCCCCAATTTCGGCCATGTCGTAAAGGCTTATACCATCGGCGAAGCCGGTCCGCTTTTCTACGAACTGCTGTCGCCGCACATGCCCGTGGAGCGCAGCGAAATGATGGGCGCTGCGGTGCATTCGGCAGCAGCCCAGGCGCAGCCTGGCGAAGTCATCATGCTGTCGCCCGCCTGCGCATCGTTTGACCAGTTCAAGGATTTCGAAGCGCGCGGTGACGCCTTCCGCGCGATTGTGGAAGCGTTATGAGCGATCGCAAAGAGGTTCCCTGGGTACTCGCGGCAAAGACCGGCAAGATCGGCTTTGCCAACCGGCTTGGCCGCGGCGATCGCTCGCCGCTGGGCGTCTGGTTCTGGGAACTGGACCGCGTATTATTGTCGCTAATGATGGTGCTGATCGCCATCGGCCTGCTTGCCGTGGCTGCGGCGTCTCCAGCGGGTGCGCAGCGGCTGTCTTCCTCGACCACGCAGCTTTCTTCGCTCTATTTCTTTTACCGGCAATTGATGTGGGTCGTCGTAGGTGTCCCGATCATGCTTGTAGTGTCCATGTATCCACGTGAACAAGCGCGCCGGTTTGCGGTCTTTGGCTTCTGCGTGTTTTTCGTGCTTCTCGCTTTGGTGCCTATATTGGGACGTGAGGTAAACGGGGCGCAAAGATGGATTGGCCCCGGCTTTGCGGGGCTTCAGCCGTCGGAATTTCTTAAACCCTTCTTTGCGGTCATGATGGCGTGGATTATTAGCTGGCGATTGAAAGACCCGTCTTTGCCGGTTCTCATCCTTACCAGCATCATCACTGGCTTTGTGTGTTTCTTCCTGCTGCTTCAGCCGGACCTTGGGCAAACAATTCTGTTTATGGGCACATGGTTTGCTCTGATGATGGTCGCTGGCGTTCCTGCCGGGCGGCTGTGGTTCCTCGTTATCAGTGGCGTCGTATTCATCGTCTTGGCCTATAATTTCTATCCGGTTGCAACGCAGCGGATCGATGCATGGATTTTCGGCACCGAGGGGCTGACCCATGACAAGATGGCGCTGGCGACCCTCACCAATGGCGGCTTCATTGGCCTCGGCCCGGGGCTTGGTATCAAGAAATATTCGCTGCCTGAGGGACACACCGATTATATATTCTCCGTCATCGGTGAGGAATTCGGACTGCTTGCGTGCATGGTCATCGCGATTTTATATTTTGCCATCTTGGTGCGCATCATCATCCGTCTGTTGGATGAAAAGGACCAGTTTGTGGTTATGGCAGTCACTGGCCTTGGCGCGCAATTCTGCGGCCAGGCGATGATTAACATCGCGGTGAACTTGGGCGTGTTCCCATCGAAGGGCATGACTTTGCCCTTCATCAGCTATGGCGGATCGTCTATATTGGCGCTCTCGATTACCTGCGGTCTGATACTGGCGTTGACGAAGCGAAACCCATATCTTGACCGGTCGCTTTATATGGTGAAGGGACAAAGGCCATGACCATTTCTCGGCATTATGTATTGGCCGCTGGCGGGACCGGGGGGCATTTGATCCCTGCCTTTGCGCTGGGGCAGGAATTGATTAACCGCGGCCACCACGTGCGCTGATCACCGATGAGCGCGGCGCGAAAATTCCTGGCTGCCCGGACAAGATGGCAACGCACAAGCTGCCCGCTGGCCGCATCACCAAAAACCCGGCGAGCTGGCTTCCCGGTCTGATGGCTATCACCGAAGGTCGCGCCATGGCGCGCCGCTTATACGAAAATTTTGAACCCAGTGCAGTCGTTGGCTTTGGCGGCTACCCAGCCTTTCCAGCTTTGCTGGGTGCGTTTGCCGAGAAGATACCGGCGATCATCCACGAACAAAATGCCGTGCTTGGCCGCGTCAACCGCTTCACTGCCCGGCAAGTGAACGCGATTGCCACTTCCTATCCAGAAGTGCTTCGCCTGTCGCCGCGTTACGCGAGCAAGGTGCATCTCGTTGGCAATCCCGTTCGCGAGGAAGTTCTGGTTCTGCGTGATCAGCCTTATCCGCCGCTGTTGGCCGATGGCATTTTCCGCGTACTTGTCACAGGCGGAAGCCAAGGTGCGACGGTGCTTTCCGATGTTGTGCCCGATGGCCTGTCGATGTTGCCTCTCAATTTGCGGCGGCGATTGCAAGTCACGCAGCAATGCCGCGCCGAAGATATTGACGCGGTGCGCGCGGCTTATGCTGCACATAACATTCCGGCGGAGCTGGCAACCTATTTGCCAGACCTGCCCGAACGGCTTGGCTGGGCGCATATGGTGATTGCGCGAGCAGGGGCATCGACAATTGCAGAACTGACCTGCGCCGGACGGCCAGCCATATTGGTGCCGCTGCCAAGCGCGACCGATAACCACCAAAGTTATAACGTAAAAGAAATGGTCCAGGCGGGCGGCGCGCGCGCCATTGCGCAGCCATCGTTTACAGCAGTCGAACTGGCCAAGCAGATCCAGAAAATCGCTTTGGAACCTGGCGCGCTGGAAAATGCGGCTAAGGCGGCGAAAAGCTGTGGTCGGCCCAATGCGGTTGCTGACCTTGCCGACCTCGTTGAATCTTTCGGCCGCGCCCCAATCATGCATGGAATAAAATCAACGCCAGAACCCACAAGCGCGTTCAGCCCGTCCCCCGCTCTTGCCCGAGAGAATGCAGCGTGAGGGGCGTTCCGACTGACATTGGTATCGTGCATTTCGTCGGTATTGGCGGTATCGGCATGTCGGGCATTGCCGAGGTGATGCACAATCTGGGCTATCAGGTGCAGGGCAGCGATATCGCCGACAGCTATGTCATCGACGGTCTGCGCCAACGCGGTATCAAGGTGATGATCGGGCATAGCGCCGATAATCTCGGTGAAGCTGCGGTAGTTGTGACATCGACTGCAGTGAAAAAAGGTAACCCTGAGCGCGACGCCGCGTTGGAACGGCGCATACCTTTGGTTCGCCGTGCTGAAATGCTGGCTG
>JANPKN010000205.1:0-5550 GCA_031426075.1 Sphingomonadaceae bacterium | reverse complement strand
CACCGTCGGCGAGGAAATGCTTGGCGGTTGCAGCAACATGCTGTGCCTCCAGCGGAGCACCAGAAACGAGATTGCCTTGCAAGCCAATGGTCATCGCGCGGGCATATGCGGCAATCAAAGCTGGATCAGACGAATAGCCTTCATATGTCCTGCCCCAACGCAAATCCTGCGGCACCGCAAGCGTAGGTGCAAAGGTCCATTCAATACCGCTACCTGAAATCTCCGCGGCGGTAGCTTTGCCAATGCGCTGGATCAGGCCGACATCCCGCGCTGCGCCAAGTCCAATATTGTGAGGAAAGATGGTCGCCTCTGGTAAGTTCGAATGCCCGTGTACGGCGTCGATCCCGAACAAAATTGGAACACCAGCGCCTGACTTGCGAGACACTTTACGAAATGCGCCAACCAATTGCGCCCACTTCGCAGCGCTCGCGCGTTCGTCGCCATAGGGCCCGGAATTGCCGCCTGCAAGGATGGACCCAAGTGGATAGCGCGCGAGCTCTTCTGGTTTAATCGCGCTAATGTCAGCTTGGATCAACTGACCAACCTTCTGCTCCATCGTCATTTTTGAAATGAGCGCCGTTATTGCATCTTCAGTCTTTACGTCGGTGATGGCGGCGGGACTGGCGGCGCTTGGCCAGTTGATGGGATTTGCTGTCGCCCGAGCAGCAGGTGCCGACGAACTGGCGCTATTTGGCGGAGTTACCGCCGAAACACATCCAGCCGACGCGAAGGCAATTAACGCCATCGATCCCTTTAACCGCATCAAAACCACTCCAGCCAATCATTGTGAACGTTATCATGAATTGATGACAGCAACATCACGTAAAATCAAGCGGCATCCGTGATCGGACAAAGGGCTTGGTCAAATTTTGAAGATGTGCGCGGATATCTTAGCGCGTATTTTGACAACTGCAGAAATGCCTTATCGCAAATTACGAATATGAATATCTTCTATCGTGTCAGTGTTCGCACCCCTGCGGACGCCACAAAAATCCCGGATCCGCATCAACAAAGCGCCACTGCGCAATATTTTTTAACGTTGGAAGAATGTGGTCAAAATGAAGAACCCTAGACGGCATCTTCCTGCACAACATGGTCGCCAATTCACCACGGTCGGTCATAAAATTCGACAGCAAAGTACTGAAATAATAAGAATTTTATTAACAAAATGGGCGGCACTGCAAGAGCGCCACCCATCCTATCCAATTGTTAAGCAAAACGGACGCGTACGGTCTGCTTCTCTTTACGGCGCATTGAAAATCCGACGCCAGCCATGCCGATCAGCATCAACATCCACGTAGTCGGTTCAGGTACTGCACCGGCAACGGCCGAGCCGAACGTAATGTCATCGAACCCGGTCTGGTTGGCGGTACCTCCAAAATCGATTGATGATGCTGTTCCGGCAAAGCTTACGCCAGCATTCGTCCAGTTGCAGAACGTTCCACTTGGATCGCCTGAGCAACCGGTCGTGTGTTGAGGCGTCAACGCGATCGTGCCCAACAATGAGCCCGTCCGATTAAGGCCGCTCCAAACGGTAACGTTCGCAGCAGTTGACGACGAATAAAAGAATGAAAAGCCGGTTGTGAACCCGTTCACGACGTTCAGGATAGCGTTGTTAGCATTCAGAAACGCCATAATTGTGCCGCTGGAAGGCTCATTTGCGAAATTGCCGCTGCCGCCATTGTCAGAGTCAACCAAAGCAATAGTGGAGCCAGAAAATTCGTATTCTGGTGCATAAAAACTGCCGACCTGCGCGCCGTCCTTGACACCTTCAAAGGTTAACACAGTGGCTGCGTTTGCATCCGCTGTACCAATGAACCCTGCTGATATTAAAGCACTGGCAGCAACAAACACATTTTTTAAACGTCTCATGACAAATTAGCCTCCACATAGAGCCGGGAATCGACCGTCAGATCGTTAACACGACGTAAACAAATGTAACAAGTTGTTCAGTAGTTGGTGGCGTCTCAAATCGAGACAATTTAATCTTGTGCGACTCAATTTACGCGCGGAATATACATGTCGTTCGCGTCTTCCACGTGTTGCGCAAGCGATACGAATAATCCGTCGAGTTTACTTCAGAACCAGACCGCATGACAGAATACTAACGCAGACGGCGAGGACTGTTATACTGGTCCAATCGACACAGATGCGCATTATTACCCTCAATGTCTTGGACGCAGCACCAGCCGAGCCTGGCGCGATTAATGGAATTAGTTAATTCTCTACTGCACGACTGTTTGCGATTCCGGCGATGCGTTGACCACCATGCTGCGTATCCCGCCAAGGATAAGAGCGCCTAAAATGAGCAACGCCATAATGGCAAGACAACCGTTACGCGCTGTCTTCGGTGTCGAAGCGGGCTGGCCTTTGACCAAGTCGTAAGCGCAAAATCCGCAAACCTTCGCATCTGATTGCATCATTTTGGAGCATTGCGGGCATTTCATTAGTTCTGGCACAAAGTTCCCCTGTCGATTTCGGACTTTTAGCGCCGCTCACTTTCTCGAACGTCGCCGTGACAGGGTAAATCAGGTTGATAGCCACGCGGAAACCTAGGTGATCACCTAGGGTTCGCCCGTTTGGTTTGTAAATCACCGATAGCAGAATTTGTCGGGCATTATCGCCGACTATAAGGAGATGGAAATTGTGGGAACATTTCCCGCATACCAAAAGACCCGTTATCTGCCCATGGGTAACTTGTGCAAATGGTGGACAGGGCTGGATTCGAACCAGCGTACGGAAAACCGGGCAGATTTACAGTCTGCTGCCTTTAACCACTCGGCCACCTGTCCACATCTTCGTCGGGGCATCATGTGTTTGCATGAGGGCCGGTCCCGCAGAAGAAGCAGCCCAATGGCGAAACGGCCCTTGCCTGTCAATGCCTCAAGTGGGAAAGGACACTTCAACGTCCTCTTTTTAATCAACAGGTATATAAAATGTCTTCACACAAGAGCCACCGTCGCCGTGGTGCAGCGGTCACAAGCGGCAATCCCAAATTTTACGGGCGGCACGCCGTCTATGCTGCGCTCGACAATCCCGAACGCCGCCTGATTAACTTATGGGGCACGCGTGAGGAAATCGGCAAGATTGTGGTGCCTGATGGCCTGAACGTGCAATATGCAGAGGTAAACGATCTGGCGCGTTTTGTACCGAAAGATGCGCCGCATCAGGGCATCGTGCTTGAGGTTGCTCCGCTCGAAGATGTCTGGCTGACCGATGCGCTTGCCGTTGCCAATGACGACAACCGGCCGTTGCTGATTCTCGATCAGGTGACCGATCCGCACAATGTCGGCGCGATTTTCCGGACGGCAGCGGCTTTCGGTGCGGTTGCGGTGGTCACACAAGACCGGCATTCGCCGCCCGAATCAGGTGCCCTGGCCAAGGCCGCATCAGGCGGATTAGAAGTCATGCCATGGGTGCGCGTGGTCAACCTTGCCCGCGCTCTCGAGGAAATTGCCGAGGCTGGCTATTGGCGAATCGGTTTGACGGGCCATGCTGACGTAACGCTGGATCAAGCGCTCACGCCGGGGCGCAACGCGCTTGTGCTAGGCGCAGAGGGCGACGGCATGCGTCACAATATTCAGGAACATTGCGACCAGCTCGCCAAATTACCGATGAGCGGACAGATGGAATCGCTTAATGTGTCCAACGCAGCGGCAATTGCGCTATATGCCGCGACCGTGCGGCGGGGATAAAGGCGCGCATATGGGTATCCCGGCACAACAGCTTCATGCAGCGCTTGATGCGCTGGCGGCGATTGAGCCGGGCATCGCAGCGGCAATCGCGGTCACGGGCTATCCCGAAGCGCGGATTCGCGAGCCCGGCTACGCCACATTGCTGCGCACGATCGTGGGGCAACAGGTGAGCGTCGCAGCGGCAGCATCGGTCTGGAACAAGCTTGAGGCTCTGGTTGGGCCTGAATGCCCTCCAGCAAGCTTGCTGGCGCATGATTTCGATGCGTTGCGCGCCTGTGGCCTCAGTCGGCAGAAACAGGGCTATGCACGGTCTCTGGCCGAGCTTGTGCTGTCAGGTGATTTACCGCTCGACGCCCTGCCCGCCGATGACGAGGAGGCGATTACGTATCTTACGCAAGTAAAAGGCATTGGCCGCTGGTCGGCCGAAATCTATCTGCTGTTCGCCGAGGGCCGCACCGACATTTGGCCGGCGGGCGACCTGGCTGTGCAAGAAGGCGTTGGACGCTTGCTGAAACTTGACGCGCGGCCGTCAGAAAAGGAAATTCGACTCATCGCCGAACGCTGGCGTCCACATCGCGGCGCGGCAGCGATTTTTACGTGGCACATTTACGCCAAGGGCTTTCAAGCGATTTAAGGTTTCAGCGCTTTATTGAGGCCCATGACTTCCAACAGAAACGTCTTCGGTTTTTTAAAATAGCGACTTTGGCGGTTGACACTCAGGCCAAGCAGCGCCGCCGCCTCCATCGCGAAATGCACGCAGTTGCGCTTACCCAGATTGTAACTTTTGCCTGGAAGCGCTCGCCATTTTTCCACAAAAGCCATGAAGCGCAGATATTCGGCGTCCGAAAGCTTCACCGAAAAATGCGGGTTGCTGGCGGCGATATATTTCGAGTCCTTCGTTTCAACCATGCCCTTCACGGATCCCATCAAGATCGCCGGTGAAACGCTGGTGGCGGTGAAACCATAATTGGTGTCAACGGCTTCGCCGGTCTTATCTACTTGGCCTTTGAGCTTCACAAAAGCATGCGGAAAATGGTCGCCGAAATCATGGCTGTAAAATGTTGCGACAACCTCGGCCCGCGCGGGTGCGGAAAACTGGCTGAAAATGGCGATAATCAGCAGAGAACAGTACCGAAACATAAACGCTCCTTATGCCACACGGATGTACCCAGCCTTTACTCCGCCTGCAATAATCAGTTGACGTTTTCGGCAAATTGATGTCGCTGACAGCTATGTGAGTAAGGGGGAGAGTTTATCATGTCAGCGACACAGAAAAGCATTTTCATCACCGGCGCAGCGTCCGGCCTTGGCCGCGAAGTCGCGCGCTATTTTGCGGATGCGGGTTGGTTCATTGGCCTTGCCGACGTGAATGAGAAGGGATTGGATGAGACCGCGGCGATGCTGCCCCCCGGGCAATGGTCGCGCCACCGGCTTGATGTGGCCGACCGTACACAATGGAAATCTGTTGTCGCCGAATTTGCAAAGCACACAGATGGCCACATGACTGTGTTGTTCAACAATGCCGGAATTGGATCGGGCGGCCCTATCCAGGATATGACCGACGAAGACATCGACCGTATGATTGCCATCAATCTGACTGGAGTGATTAGCGGCACCCGTGCTTGTTTCGACTTGCTGAAGAACACGCCGGACGCGTGCGTACTTTACACCAGCTCAGCTGCGGGCATTTACGGATCGGCTGGCTTGAGCGTCTACAGCGCCACCAAGTTTGCGGTCCGCGCACTGGCCGAAGCGCATGACATTGAATGGCGTCCGATTGGGATCAAAGCGCGGAGCCTGATGCCTGGCTTCATCGACACCAATATCATTAGCGGAATCGATTCCGGCAGCAACA
>JANPKN010000204.1:0-6437 GCA_031426075.1 Sphingomonadaceae bacterium | reverse complement strand
TATTGCGATCTTGATGGTGCTCGTTGGCATTGTCGGTTTCTTGAGCCTGCCTGTCCGCGAATATCCGGATACGGAGCCGCCAATCGTGTCCGTCGGGACAACCTACACCGGCGCTGCTGCCACAGTGGTTGAATCGCGTGTTACGCAGGTTCTCGAAAATTCGCTTGCCGGAATTGAAGGCATTCAAACGATCACCTCGCGTTCACGTGATGGACAGTCGGATATTACCATCGAATTTGCGCCGGGTCGGTCCGTAGACAGCGCAGCGAACGACGTCCGTGATCGTGTCGGCGGAGCGGCGGATGATTTGCCAGAAGAAGTGCTGCCGCCTGAAGTGCGCAAGGTCGATGCTGATGCGTCGCCGATCCTGTTTCTGGTCGTGTCGAAGCCCGGCTGGTCGCGTCTCGAACTCAGCGATTATGTAGACCGTAATCTGGTTGACCGCTTCTCCTCTATCGACGGCGTTGCCCGCGTCTTTGTCGGTGGTGAAGCCAGACCATCAATGCGCATCTGGCTTCAGCCGGACCGTTTGGCGGCGCTTGGCTTGACACCGTCAGACGTTGAAAACGCGCTGCGCAGCCAGAATGTCGAGCTTCCCGCTGGTCGGCTTGAGTCCACCGACCAAAACGTCACATTGCGCGTCAGCCGCCCTTTTGGCGATGAGGCGGAGTTTCGCCAGCTTATCGTGGCGCGCGGCGCAGACGGATCGCTTACACGATTGGGCGATGTTGCGCGTGTCGAAACAGGTCCCGAAAACCCCTACGCGGCGTTTCGCCTCAATGGCGAATCCGCCTTAGGTATGGGCATTGTCCGCCAGTCTGGCGCAAACACCTTGGCAGTAGCAGAAGGTGCTAAAGAGCTCGCGGAACAGATCAAGCCGACTTTGCCGCAAGGCATGACGATCACTGTCGGTTCCGATGACTCTTTGTTCATCAGCAAGGCGATCAGCAGCGTTTGGGTCACCTTGGCTGAAGCAGCGGCACTTGTTGTCCTCGTGATCTTTCTGTTTTTGGGCAGCTGGCGCGCGACCATAATTCCAGCGGTCACTGTTCCCATCTGCTTACTGGCGACGTTTGCAGTTCTCTGGTTCCTAGGATTTTCGATCAACTTGTTGACGTTGCTGGCGATGGTCCTGGCTATTGGTCTCGTGGTCGATGACGCCATCGTGGTGCTTGAAAACGTCTATCATCGCATTGAACAAGGTGAGCCCCCCTTGGTTGCAGCGGTAACGGGTACACGTCAGGTTGCCTTTGCTGTTGTCTCCACCACGATTGTCGTGTGCGCCGTGTTCGTGCCTGTCATGTTCTTGGCAGGGCAAACTGGCCTGCTATTCCGCGAATTGGCAGGCGCCATGATCGCAGCGATCGCCTTTTCAGGCTTTGTCGCACTTAGCCTTGCGCCGATGTTATGTTCCAAGCTGCTCAAGCAAGAAGAACGCGGGCGGGTGGCGACGTGGGTTGACGACAAATTCCAGCGGCTTGAGGGGCGTTATTCGAACCTTCTGTCACGCGTCATCGCAAAGCCATTGGCTGCATCCCTCGGCGTGCTTGGTTTCCTTGCAGTTGCCGGTTTTCTGTTCACGACATTGCAGTCCGAACTGGCACCTGCCGAAGATGTAGGGATATTGAGCGCGAACATTTCCGCCCCTGAGGGCACCGGTTATGAAGCCATGGACAAGTACATGGTTGATGCGTCGGAACCGATCGTGAAGCTGCTCGACAAAGGTACGGTGCGGTCCATCATTCAGCGCACGCCCGGTGGGTTCGGGGCAAGTGATGACTTTAACAGCGGGACATTTATTGTCTTTTTGAAGCCGTGGGATGAGCGGACCGAAACAACCGAAGATGTCGTAGCGCAGGTCAACAAGGCCCTCGCCGAACTGCCAGCGGTTCGGGGCAATGCAACCGTACGGTCCTCGCTTGGACGTGGCCGGGGGCAGCCAATAAACTTCGTTATTGCAGGTTCAACATATGAATCGCTGAGCGCAGCACGCGATCGCATTTTGGCCGCCGCAAATGAAAATCCCGGCATTGTAAACATGGACTCCGATTATAAGGAGACCAAGCCACAGATGGAAATTCAGGTTGATACGGCTCGCGCAGGCGACCTTGGCGTATCGGTGGCTGATGTCAGTCAGGCTTTGCAGTCGCTGCTGGGTTCACGCCGCGTGTCGACATATTTGGACCGCGGCGAAGAATATCGCGTCATTGTGCAAGCTGATGCAGCCGATCGCGCCACGGCGGAAAATCTCGCAGCTATTCAGCTCCGGACACGCGACGGTTCTTTGGTATCGCTCGCCAACCTCATCAAATATACCGAGACTGCGGGCGCGCGTGATTTGGGCCGCTTTAACAAGCTGCGCGCGATCACGCTTCAGGGCGGCTTGGCACCCGGCTACTCCATGGGAGAAGCTTTAGCCTTTCTGGAAGAACAGGCAGCTGCATCACCCGAGGTGCTGGCCGTTGGCTACCGCGGAGAAAGTCAGGCGTTCAAGGAAACCGGCGGTTCCATCGTCATCGTATTCTTGCTGACCATCTTGTTGGTCTATCTTGTGCTCGCCGCGCAGTTTGAAAGCTTTGTGCACCCGGTGACTATCATTATGACAGTGCCATTGGCGGTGGGCGGTGGGATCATTGGTCTTGCGCTAACGGGCATGACACTGAACCTCTATAGTCAGATTGGTATCGTGATGCTCGTTGGACTCGCGGCGAAAAATGGCATTTTGATCGTTGAATTTGCTAACCAGTTGCGTGACGAGGGCGCAGAAATTTTGGACGCCATCCAGCAAGCAGCTACCCGGCGTTTGCGGCCAATCCTCATGACGTCCATCGCGACTGTCTTTGGTGCCATTCCTTTGGCGATTGCAGGTGGTGCCGGGGGGGCCGCGCGTTCAGCGATCGGGGTAGTCATTGTCTTTGGCGTCACGCTCGCCACGCTCATTACTCTTGTACTCATTCCGCTGATCTATTCGCGCCTCGCCAAATATACCGGCTCGCCGGAAGCAGTGTCACGCCGCCTCGAACAGGAAATGAAAGCGCAGGAAACGCCAGCAGCGTAACCTGTCACTGGCAAGGGCAAAAAATTTTCTTCACATATTAATATGTTACGCCTACCTGCGGCCCCGAATCCGGCAATGGACGCAGGAACCGCCTATGCACAAAAATATGGTGATTTTCGGTACACGCCCCGAAGCCATTAAGCTATTTCCTGTGATAAATGCCCTGTCACGATATCCCGATATGCGCACAGAGGTCTTAGTAAGCGCGCAGCACCGGCAGATGCTGGATCAAGTGGTTTTGATCAGCGGTATAGTGCCAGACTATGATCTTGATCTCATGTTGCCGGGGCAATCGCTTGATGCACTCACTGCGCGCTTGTTGGACGCCATTGGTTCCGTTCTCGACAGTGCAAAACCCGACCGCGTCATTGTGCAAGGCGATACGGCTACTGCCATGGTAGGCGCGCTTGCCGCGTATTACCGCAAGATCCCGGTGAGCCACGTCGAGGCGGGTTTGCGCAGCCATGATATCTACCGGCCATGGCCAGAGGAAGTGAACCGCAAAATTGTTGGCACTATGGCCGACCAGCATTTCGCTCCTACGGAGCTTTCGGCCGCTGCCTTACGCGCGGAGGCAATTCCGGACGATCGTATCTTTGTAACTGGCAACACCGTCATTGACGCGCTGCACTGGGTGACGAAGCGCATCGCGCAAGATCCGTCGCTGGTCCGTAACATTGCCGTGCTTGAGACGCGTTTTACGGGCCGCAAGATTATCGGCATCACCACGCACCGCCGCGAAAATTTCGGCGACGGCATGGAGAATATCGCAGCCGCCATCAAAGCGATTGCCTTCCGCAATGATGTGGCATTCATCTTCCCCGTCCATATGAACCCGAATGTCCGCGCGGTGATGGATGCCGCATTGGGCGGTCTACCAAATGTCGCGATGATCGAACCGCTCGATTATCCCAACTTCGTCCGCCTGTTATCGATCAGCCATATTATTCTGACGGACAGTGGAGGCGTTCAGGAGGAAGCGCCTGCGTTAGGGAAGCCTGTGCTGGTTATGCGCGACACTACCGAGCGTCCCGAAGGCGTGACCGCTGGAACAGCGAAGCTAGTTGGCACCGATAAAAAAAGGATAATTTCCGAAATTTTCATGCTTCTGGACGATGACACCGCTTATTCAGCGATGGCACGTGCACAATGTCCTTTCGGAGACGGGCACGCCAGCGAGCGCATCGCAGAAATTATCTGGAATACAAGTCAACCAAAAACCTGACACATCATGGACGAGTGTACCATTTGTATTCGGAACGGAACGCCGCAAGACTTGTTCCTACGCAGATAACATCATAAGGCGCAGATAATCGGCAACCGCCTTTGAGAGGGACACTTAATGAAAATTGCAATGATCGGTTCGGGCTATGTCGGCCTTGTGTCTGGCGCGTGCTTCGCGGATTTCGGCCATGAAGTTGTTTGCGTAGATAAGGACGAGTCCAAGATTGATCGCCTGCACGCCAATATCATGCCGATCTACGAGCCTGGCTTAGAGGCCTTGGTGAAGACAAATGTCGATGCTGGCCGGTTAAGCTTTTCAACCGATGTCACTGAGTCCGTTAAAGGTTGTGACGCGGTTTTCATTGCCGTTGGCACGCCTTCGCGCCGGGGTGATGGCCACGCCGACTTAAGTTACGTTTACGCTGCTGCCGAGGAATTGGCCCGCGCGATTGATCCGCGAACGGTAATCGTGACCAAATCAACCGTGCCAGTCGGAACCGGCGACGAGGTTGAACGCATCATCCGTGAAACCAGCCCAGAACTTGACTTTGCGGTCGTTTCCAACCCTGAATTTTTGCGCGAAGGCGCAGCGATTGGCGATTTCAAACGCCCCGACCGCATTGTTGTGGGCAGCGATATCGAGTGGGCACGCGATGTCATGCGCGCGGTGTACCGACCGTTGTTCCTCAACGAATCGCCTATGCTGTTCACCAGCCGCCGTTCGTCCGAGTTGATCAAATATGCCGCCAACGCCTTTTTGGCGACCAAGATTACGTTCATCAACGAGATGGCGGATTTGTGCGAGAAACTGGGCGCGAATGTGCAAGACGTATCGCGTGGCATTGGCTTGGATAACCGTATCGGGTCGAAGTTCTTGCATGCTGGCCCAGGCTATGGCGGGAGTTGCTTTCCAAAGGACACGTTGGCGCTCCTGAAGACCGCCCAGGACCATGAAACGCCCGTTCGGGTGGTAGAGGCGGTGGTCCAGGCAAACGACCTGCGTAAGCGGGCTATGGGTCGCAAAATCATCACCGCCTTGGGCGGCGATGTGCGTGGCATGAAGATTGGACTGCTTGGCCTGACGTTCAAGCCCAACACCGACGATATGCGTGACGCACCGTCGATTGCCATTGTCCAGACACTGCTCGACGCGGGCGCCATCGTTCACGCGCATGACCCGGAGGGTATGGAAGAGGCGGCGAAGATCTTGCCTGATGTGATCATGGCCGACAGCGCTTACAGCGCCGCGCAAGGCGCGCACGCGGTAGCCTTGGTGACGGAATGGGATGCCTATCGCGCGCTTGACCTTAAAAAACTCCACGCTGCTATGGCGGGCGATGTTCTGGTAGATTTACGCAACATCTACCGTCCCGAAGAAACCGCAGCCGCCGGGTTCAAATATGTCAGCGTTGGACGCTGATAAAAGCTGGAGCCGGCGTCAATTCACCTGTCGGTCAAAGCCAGCCCAATAAGGCGCGCGCAGGTCCTTGCGGAGTATCTTGCCAGATGCGTTGCGCGGTAGTGCCGCGATGACATCGACTGAACGTGGCACCTTAAAACCGGCGATGCGTTCGCGCGCCCAGCCGATTATGCTTTCAGTGTCGATTTGAACACCAGGTTTGGGAACGCACACAGCCTTTACCGCTTCCCCCCATTTTTCATCGGGAACGCCAATCACCGCAACCTCCAATATATCGGGATGCCCGTAAATCGCGCTTTCCACTTCGGCGGGATATACATTTTCGCCCCCTGTGATGATCATGTCTTTCACGCGGTCGTGAATGTATAAATAGCCGTCTTCATCGAGATATCCGGCGTCACCTGTTTTAATCCAACCGCCGTCGGTGACCGTTCCCTTTGTGGCGTCGGGCAAGTTCCAATAGCCGATCATATTGTTCGATGACCTGGTCCAGATTTCGCCAACGTCGCCAACAGGAAGGTCATTCCCTGCCCCGTCGACTACACGCAATTCGACCCCGGGAAGCGGCTTGCCCGCTGACCGCATGCGCTTGTTGCCATTGGGATCATGGTCCTCAGGCGGCAACATACAGATGGTGCCAGTCGTTTCGGTCATGCCATAGACCTGAATGAACTCCGCGCTGAATACATCCATGCACTGGCGCAAAAGCTCAAGCGGAATGGGCGCTGCGCCGTA
>JANPKN010000203.1:0-4096 GCA_031426075.1 Sphingomonadaceae bacterium | reverse complement strand
GATACTGGCTCCATCATCGTGAAGGACGGCGATCGCCGAATCGCCCGCGATGTTGGCTTTAATGGCTGGGGTGGCCGATTCGATTACCCCGGCGATTTGACCATCGGCACTGAACTGGCCACCGAGGCCGGGTTTGAAGTGACAAAGGTTGATTGGATCTTGGAAGGTGGCTCAATCGACGTGGATGGTGAAGGTCTTGCCGCGACGACCATCGACTGCTTGCTGAACCCAAACCGTAACCCCGCACTCAATAAAGACGCAATTGAAGCAAGGCTTCGCGACGACCTTGGGATTGAACGCTTGCTTTGGTTGGGCGATGGCCTCGCAAACGATCACACCGATGGGCATATCGACAATCTTGCCCGATTTGTCGGTGTGAACCACATCCTCCTTCCGCAAAGCGCAGGGTCCGATGACCCCAACAGCGCGGCATTCGAAGATGCGCGCAAGCGCGCCGAAGCGTTTGGGTGCCGGGTCAGCATCATGCCCTCGGTTGGTCGCTTCATGCAGGATGGGGAAGCCGTCCCTGCCAGCTATATGAACTTCTATATCGGCAATGCGGCTATCGTCGTGCCAATCTATGGTGCGAAGAATGACGACGCCGCCATTGCGACTTTGGCGACGTTATTCCCGGACCGACAGGTGGTCGGCGTGATGGCCGACGCCGTATTAACCGGCGGCGGCAGTTTTCATTGCTCCAGCCAACAAGTGCCAATTTGACTGTATTTAAATTCCACGCTCAAATAGCCATATGTAAAAGACGCAACCAAGGAGAGGAAATCCCATGAAGAAAGCTTTTCTATTCGCCCTCGCAGCAGCAACTTTAGCCGTCCCAACTCTTGCTGACCATCATGGCACCAAAAAAGCCGACCATGACAAAATGCACAAGGCCAACCAGGACCGCTTGGCCAAGATCCTTGCCGACCCTGCCCGCGCCAACGACGCAAAGCGCGACCAGTATCGCCACCCCGCCGAAACATTTGAATTCTTTCGCATCCATCCCGATCATGTGATTGGCGAATATGCCCCCGGCGGCGAGTGGGTATCGCGTATTCTTGGCCGTTATGTGAACGAAAACGGCAAATATACTGGCCTGTATTTCGGCACTAAAACGCATTTCAGCGATCAGCAAAAACAGGGCATTGCCGCAGCCATCACCAAGTTCCCATCGGATGTTGCCGCTGTTTCCGGCCGTCCAGCAACGGACTTCAACGCGTTTTCCATTAGCGAAATCCCCGAAGGCGCCAAGGGCACATTTGACCGCATCTTGGTCATGCGGATGATGCACAACATGATCAACTGGAACATCGCCGATGCCGAAATCAAGGCCATGCGCGACCTGTTGAAGCCAGATGGCTTGCTCGGTATTGAACAGCACCGTGCAAAGCCAGACGCACCGTACAGCTACACCAACGGCACCAAGGGCTATATGCGCGAAGCCGACATCATCAACTTCATGGAAATCCATGGATTTGAACTCGTCGCCAAGAGCGAAGTGAACGCCAACCCCAAGGACAGCGCAAACTGGCCGGATGGCGTGTGGACATTGCCGCCTGCTTTGCGTTTGAAGGATGTTGATCGCGCAAAATATGAGGCGATTGGCGAAACCGACCGGATGACGCTGTTGTTCAAAAAGCGCGATTGATAATATCGTGACGGCATTTGCAGTTCGTGCGATCCTTTCGGGGATTATAATCGCATTGATTGCATATGTAGGCCGAAAAGCACCGGCAGCGGGCGCGTTAATCGCGTCGCTGCCGCTGATTTCCGTGCTTGGGATGATCTGGCTGTGGCGCGACACCACTGACACGCTACTGCTTGCCAATCATGCCGAAGCGACATTTTGGTATGTCCTGCCAAGCCTACCGATGTTCCTACTGATCCCGTGGCTGTTACGCGCCGGGCATGGCTTCTGGTTTGCATTGTCCTGCGGTATTGCGCTCACAATAATATTGTATCTGGCGACAATCGTGATTGCGGCACGTTTCGGGGTCCGGCTATAGACGCGGCATGACCAGAGATATCACCGTCGCCGCGTTGCAATTGCCTTTGTCGGCCAGCGAAGCCGAAAACATCGATGCTGTCAGCGACCTTGTATCGCAGGCATCTGACCTTGGCGCACAAATCATCCTGCCGCCTGAACTGTTTTCTGGCCCCTATTTCTGCAAGACGCAGGAGGAAGAACATTTCGCGCTGGCGCGGCCAACCTTGGAACATCCAGCGGTTAAGGCCATGGCCAAACTTGCCAAACGCCTTGGCGTTGCTATCCCCGCCAGCTATTTTGAGCGCGACGGCGCGCATTTCTACAACAGCATCGCAATGATCGACGCCAATGGCGAAATCATGGGCGTCTATCGCAAAAGCCACATTCCCGATGGCCCGGGCTATCAAGAGAAATATTATTTCCGCCCCGGCAATACTGGCTTCAAGGTGTGGGACGTGTTCGGCACAACCATTGGCGTCGGCATATGCTGGGACCAATGGTACCCCGAATGCGCGCGGGCTATGGCTTTGATGGGCGCTGAGCTTTTATTCTATCCCACAGCCATCGGTGCAGAACCGCAGGACACGACATTGGACACGCGGCATATGTGGCGGCGGGCTATGGTTGGCCATGCAGTATCGAACTGTATGCCCGTGATTGCGGCTAACAGGGTCGGCAGCGAGGACGATCACGGTCAGACGGCGCAAAAATTTTACGGCACCAGCTTCATTGCCAATGAATGGGGCGATGTGGTCTGCGACCTCGATGATGCTGAAACCGGCATATTGGTATCGACCTTTGACCTTGACCAAGCGCGTGCACACCGAGCCAGCATGGGCTTTTTCCGAGATCGCAGGCCGCAACTCTACAGCCGCCTTGCCGAGGATATCTGATCTGTCGCATCTTTATCTCCTTGGCATAGGTTCGAATCAGCCTCATCCGGTCATCGGCACGCCAAACCGCATCATCCCGCAAGCCATTGCTGCGCTGGAGATGGATGATATCGATGTGTTCGCACATTCGGCAATCATCCAGTCGAATCCGGTGGGTCCTTCTTCGCGACGCTTTGCCAATGCCGCAGCGGTCATCGCTACCGAGCTCAATCCGCCTGCCCTCCTTGCCCGTCTCCATGAAATCGAAAGCCATTTCGGACGCGTCCGTCGTGGCCAAAGCTGGCGTGCGCGCGTGTTGGATCTCGATATACTTTTATGGTCAGGCGGCATGTGGGCCGATAGCAATCCTGCGCTTTCGATCCCGCATCCGGGCCTGCGTTCGCGTGGTTTTGTGCTCACACCTGCCGCCATGGTCGCCCCCGATTGGCGTGACCCAGTGTCGGGTCTAAATATTCGTCACCTGCAATCGCGATTTAACCGACCAAAGGCGCTTGACCGCACCCCCCACCGCCATTAGGGGGAGCGCTCTCCTTTGAACCCATGACGGTTCAGGTCGGGGGCCCTTAGCTCAGTCGGTAGAGCAACTGACTTTTAATCAGTAGGTCGCTGGTTCGAACCCAGCAGGGCTCACCATAGGTGTTCATGGCCTTGTCACTGGCGCAATGTAGTTCCGTGCCGGTTGGAAGATAACAACATGTCACCCATGACAAGGCAGCATTTCAACCGCTTTACATTTGTAAATCACGGTATAAACTGCCTTCTTCTCTGTAAAAATTTGGCAGATTAGGATGGGCGAGGAACTAAACCCCACAAAGTTGCCCAGCTTGTCAACCACAGGCGCGCCGGACGCGCGCAAGTCCGATGTCAAAATGCATGTCTATGTCGTTGATGACGAGATTTCAGTCCGTCAGGCACTATCATATGCATTGCAAACTGCAGGCTATGAGGTTCGGCCGTTTGCAAGTGGTGGTGATTTTTTGGACTCGCTCGGTATACTCGCCCCAGGATGCGTTTTGCTGGATCTGAAAATGCCAGAGCTTAGCGGTTTCGACATACTCGACGCACTTGGCGCGCACTTGCGGAAATTCCCTTCCATCGCGATCACCGGATATGGCGACCTCAGAACAGCAGTCGAGGCGATGAAACGGGGCGCGATGGATTTCCTCGAAAAACCGTTTACCGACGAAGCCCTTTTGCTGGCGCTGGAGGAAGTATTTGC
>JANPKN010000202.1:0-12498 GCA_031426075.1 Sphingomonadaceae bacterium | reverse complement strand
TGGAATGGCGTAAGGCATTATCATTTCGCCGTCAGGCGCAGCTGTAAACGTTGTTTGCGTGGGATAGGCGAAAGAAATGCCCTCGCGGGCGAAGCCGTCGATGATTGCAATGCCTATTTCGTGCCGTGCGTTAAACATGTCTTCGACATCATCGCTTTCAATGTCGAAAACCAAATGGAAATCGAGCGAACTTGCAGCAAAGTTGTTGAAGCCAGCGCGGATGAATTGCGCACCGTTTGCTTCAACTGCCTCGCGTAAAATCTCTGGTACGCGGCGGGCGAGGGCAGGGGGTGTCTGATATACCAATGTCAGAACGAAGGTTACCCGCCGGTACAAGGTCAGCGTGTTGTTGGTGATTTCTTTCTCAAGCAATTTGCTGTTCGAGATGATCTTCTCTTCACCGGTCAGCGCGCGAAGCCTTGTGCTCTTCATGCCGATGACCTCGACCCGCGCGGTCGTATTGTCATAAGACACGGTATCCCCACGCCGGAACGGCTTGTCGAAGATGATCGAGATCGCAGCAAATAAGTCCGAAAATATGCCCTGCGCGGCAAGACCAATGGCGATGCCACCAACGCCAAGCCCGGCAACCAGGCCAGTGACGTTCACGCCCAAATTGTCGAGCACCACGATGGCGGCCACGGCAAATAGCGCAAAACTAACCAGCAGCCGGATGAGTACCATTGCGCTTTGCAGGGTATCATGTTCATGAATCCCCTCACCGGCGCGCCGCTCAATCAACCCCAGAATAATTTCGCGCAACCAGATCGCGACTTGAATGACAATCGCGATGGTAAATAATATGTCGATAAAGTCGGCCAGCGCCACGGGCGCATTTGCGATCTGGTTAACCAGTTCAATCGACACCATCACACGGAAAAATTTGCTGGTGCGGGCCAGGGTGCGGGCGATGATCGACTTTAAATGCGCACGGTGCTCACTGGCGCGCGCGATGTTAGACGCGATGCGCTTCAGCCAGCTGAGTACAAGGAAGACAATGATTGCGGCAACGACCGCAATGCCAAGTTCGACATAATTGCTTTGCACCCAAGTCGACAGGGCGTCCCAATAGGATTGGAGGCGAGGTCCAATGGCCTCTGGTGCGATGCGTGGTAGTGTGGGCGCTTGTTTTGCAGTCATGCGCCCCGTGTAGGGTCGATACGGGCGCTGCACAACCTTTGCGGTACTTATGTGGCGGCAATTACCGCTTGCGCGCGTTGCTTAACAATCTGACGCCAGGCGGCCTTTCCACGTCGAGTATCAAGTTCCATGTTCAGGCCGATTTTGATAGTGATTAGCAGGTAATGTATCTGAAAAGCCAATATTTATCGTTACGATCCTGTTTACCATTCGCTGATAAACCGCAAGCGAGGCTTTGACACCGAGCGACGGCAAGGCAGAGAAACGGGACCAATTATGCGCCAGAATGCAACCGATAATACGACGCGCGCGATGGCGACTGCGATAACCAGCGGCGCAGTCGTGGCGACCGGCATGATGTTCGTTCCGGTGGGCGTAATGGAGGGGCTGATTTCTTTAACAGGTCTTCCCAATCTTGTTCCCGCTGCCGGTGCGCCATTGGGCGATGTTGCCCGCGCAATGATTGCTTATATGACAGGAGCCGTCACGCTGGGCGGATTGACGGTACTTCTGCTCAGCGATGGTGGTCGAGAAGATGATTTGCAGCAGTCACGTGAAATGCCGTTCAAAACGCTTGAACAATACCGCGTCGAAATCCTCAATTTTCTATCGACCAAAATGCCTTGGCATAAAGAGGCGGAAGAAGTTCGCTCTTTATCGGATTTGTCCAGATTTCGGTCCGTGAATATTCATGCCGATGTGCCAACGTGCCGCCCGTTGATCGCATCACAGGATTTGCCCGATTTGGGATTGTTTGAACAACCCCCCGTGGTGAACCCACCGCAGCCCGAAAAAGCGGTTGAATCCGAATATGGCGAAACGCAAACCATCGAGCCAGCCCCACCCTTTACGC
Organism: Sphingomonadaceae bacterium; assembly: GCA_031426075.1. GTDB lineage: Bacteria > Pseudomonadota > Alphaproteobacteria > Sphingomonadales > Sphingomonadaceae > Sphingorhabdus_B. Next base: position 10,505 of record JANPKN010000202.1, on the reverse strand, counting down.
TTCCGCCGATAGATGCGCCTGTTTCAGATGCTGCGCCAGAAATGAGCACAGCGGCGATGGTGGCTCAATGGGAGACAGCGGTGGCAACCCGATATCAAAAGCGTACCCAGCTTGAGTTCAATGGTTCCAACGGCCTTGGCCAAACATCGCACGCAAAATCGGATACAGCTTCGGCGCCTGAAAATCATGATGCCGTACCCGGCGAAAATCGCCGTCCGCTTCTGGAACTCGTGTCATCTTCAGTGGTAAAAGATGATGATGCAGACGCCGCGCTGGCCGCGGCACTGGCGACCTTGCACCGCATGACCGCAATCGCGCGTTAGTCATCAAGCAACAACGCGTCGATGATCAGGCACTCCGCGCCTTCGGCCACGACTGCCCGTGTCACCGCAATGTCGGCGACGATTTGGCCGGGCAAGACAAATTCATGGTCTGACAATTTCTGCGATAGTTCCTTTGTGTCACCCAACATTGTTACATCGATAACAGACACGCAAATACCAATCTGCGCACCACAAAATGTGAGGCTGTGCCATGGCCGTTCATGAAGGACACTGATGTCAGCGGTGGGGAATAGAGTTCGCAACGCCTGCAACAAGGCGCGGGTTTTTGTACGCCTGCTCATAACCGTTCCCCACATTGCGTGTCGGCCTGCGCGCCATAGGTCGCAATGAAATGCCGCAATTTTGTCTCCATTTCGGGTCGAACTTCTCGCCCCATCCGGATGTCCAAGACAAGCCGCGGATCACCCGCCGCCAAACGGCCAAATTTCGTTGGTGGCAGGTCCTGATCTCGGAGAAACCGTTCGATAAGGCGCGTGATATGCATGACGTCTCCTCCATGATCGACCCGGATTAGCTTGCCCGAATCGGTTAGAACAAATATAGAACAAAAGTGGTAGGATAAATCCTACATGTCTAGGAAATTTCCAACCGAACCGGAGGGAACATGATGGAGGAAGAGCCACGGGCTGCTTTGGAGCGCCTGATTGCCGAAAATGGGGATGATTTTGCTGGCTTGTCTAAGCTGATCAGTCGCAATCCGACATATATTCAACAGTTTATCAAGCGCGGATCGCCTAAAAAACTGCCCGAGGCGGAGCGCGGCATCTTGGCCCGCTATTTCGGCGTGGATGAAAGTCTGCTCGGCGGCCCAATGGCGAGCGCCGTAAAAACAGGCATTTGCCTCATCCCAAAGCTTGCCGTTGGCGCGTCTGCTGGGCCCGGTGCGATCCCTGATCGCGAGACGCTAGCGGGCAAGATTGGTTTCGATGAAAAATGGCTGCGCAAGCAAGGATTGGATCCGTCAAGGCTATCGCTCATTCAGGTTGAGGGCGATTCCATGTCTCCAACGCTGAATCATGGAGACGATATCATGGTCGATAATCGAGCAGCGACGGTCCCGATACGCGATGGCATCCACGTTATCCGGCTGGATGATGTTTTGATGGTCAAACGGCTGGCCAACGGGCCCGGTGGACGGCTGTCGGTGCTTTCGGACAATCCGGCCTATCCCGGCTGGCCAGATGTCGACGGCGCGACGGTCACTGTCATTGGCCGCGTGGTATGGGCAGGCCGCAGGCTCTGAAGGGTTGCCTCAATCGCTTGGGTCCGCCACATAAGCGCTCATGTCGAACGTCACATCCACGCCCACCAAAGCGCCGCCGCTTAAGGCCGCGATCATTCCCGTCACACCGTTGCAACAGAATTGCACGTTGTTTTGGTGCACCGAAACCAACAAGGGTGCGCTGGTTGATCCCGGCGGTGATCTCGACAAGTTGAAGGCCGCCGTCGCGCAAACTGGTGTTCAGCTGGAAAAATTATTGGTGACGCACGGTCACCTTGATCATTGCGGGCAAGCAGGGATGTTGGCGCAGGAATTGGGCTTGAGGATTGAAGGCCCGCATGAGGACGATCGTTTCTGGATCGAGAAACTCGACAATGACGGGGCGCGTTACGGCATGGAGGCGCATAGCTTTGAACCCGACCGTTGGCTGGTCGATGGCGATACCGTCACTGTTGGCAATCTGACCCTCGACGTGATTCATTGCCCCGGTCATACACCCGGCCATGTCATTTTCCATCATGCACCAAGCCGCCTTGCCATTGTCGGCGACGTCTTGTTCCAAGGCTCAATTGGCCGCACCGATTTTCCGCGCGGCAATCACGCGGACCTGATCAACGCCATCACGACGAAGCTTTGGCCCTTGGGGGATGACGTTACATTCATCCCCGGACATGGGCCCACCAGTCAATTTGGCTATGAGCGGCAACACAACGCCTTTGTTGCGGACGATGTGCTGGCTGCACGGTGAGTTACAGGACCTCTGCGTAGACTTTCCACAAGGCCCATCCAGCCAGGCCAAGCAACGTAAGCATCGTGGTCAACGTGCCGACCATACGGCCCTTGCCGAGCGACCCGCCATCCATGCCCAAGCCATGCGCGAGGCGTCCGATGATATAGACGATGCCAAGACCCCATAACCAATTGTTCGTTCCGCCCGTCGCCTCCAGCGCGGCAATCAGCACCAGGATGAATGGCGCGCTTTCGACAAAATTCGCATGTGCCCGCATCCGGCGGATAACAAATTCATTGCCGCCATCGCCGATCGAAACGCTTTCTTTTGTACGTGCCTGACCGCAACGGATCATCAGCCATATATTCACCAACGCTGCCCCGGCGGCGATGGTAAGGGTGACGGGTAAACTCAACATATATTCTCTCCCTGTTCCTGATCCTTGCCCTAACTGCTATCTCTCGGCTTGCAAAGCACCGAAAAACAAGTATAGCGCGCCGCTCACACAGACATGTGCGGATGATTGAGGCCGATTCTGGCGATTGCTTGCCACGACCACCTCTTTCGCCTAGCGTGATTTAGAACTTATTGATTTTGAAATGGAACAGGTGCCGAAATGGCTGTCCCCAAAAGAAAAACATCTCCTTCGAAGCGCGGCATGCGTCGCAGCCATGATTCGCTTAAAGTTGCTGCGTATCAAGAATGCGCCAACTGTGGTGAACTGAAGCGTCCACATCATCTGTGCGATGCTTGCGGTCACTATAATGGCCGCGAAGTGGTGGCAGTCGCCTAATCCTTTTCAAGGAGAATAGCTGGTGTCGATGAAACCGCGTATCGCCATAGACGCGATGGGCGGAGATGAAGGCTTGCCTGTTATGATTGCAGGCGCGGCCTTGGCACGTCATCGTCACGACAGCTTCAAATTCCTTCTCGTTGGCGATGAGGAGCAGATTAAGTCTGCGCTCGACAAACACCCCAATTTACGTGCCGCTTCCGAAATTCTTCATAGCGATATTGTCGTCACCGCTGATGACAAGGTCAGCGCAGCTTTGCGCAAGGCGAAGACGAGCTCGATGGGCATGGCCATAAACGCCGTTAAAACAGGCGACGCGAGCGCCGCCGTCAGCGGAGGCAACACTGGCGCATTGATGGCAACGGCCAAGCTTGCCTTACGCACGATGCCGGGCATTGACCGGCCAGCGCTGTCCGCTCTTTTGCCTACACTTGAAGATACCGACGTTGTGATGCTCGACCTTGGGGCGAACACCGAATGTGAAGCGAAAAACCTCGTCCAGTTCGCCGTGATGGGTGCGGCATATTCGCGGATCATTTTCGGCTTTGATCGGCCCCGCGTCCGCTTGCTGAATATCGGCACCGAAGAGATGAAAGGCACCGATCAGTTGCGCGACGCGGCACAACATCTGCGCGACGCGACCGGGTTGCACATGGATTTCCAGGGCTTTGTTGAGGCAGACAAGATAAACCGCGGCGAATGCGATGTCGTCGTCTGTGATGGGTTCACTGGAAACATTGCGCTGAAATCCATTGAAGGCACCGCGCGGTTTGTGACGGATCTTCTGCGCCGGGCGTTCACCAGCTCTATCCGTTCAAAATTCGGCTTCCTCGTATCGCGGCCAGCGACGGAGTTGCTTCGGCATCATCTCGATCCAAACAACCACAATGGTGCCGTTTTCATGGGGCTAAACGGCGTTGTCGTCAAAAGCCATGGCAGCGCCAACGTCAAGGGCGTGGCGAATGCCGTCGAGGTTGCTGCGCGTCTGGTCGAAGAAGACATCACCGCCCGCATTACCCAAGATCTTGCGCGAGTGCAGGCCGAGTGACCGAAGTTGCTCTTCGTGCCGTTATCAAAGGTACCGGGTCCGCCCTGCCGCGCAACCGAGTGTCGAACGCCGAACTCGCCGCCAAAGTTGATACGACCGACGAATGGATCACTGAGCGGACAGGTATAAAATTCCGCCACATTGCCGAGCCTGATGAAACCACCTCCAGTCTCGCTGTGGAAGCGTCGCGCAAGGCCCTGGATGCGGCAGGGATGGCTGCGAGCGACATCGACCTTATCATATTGGCAACAGCAACGCCCGACCAGACATTCCCCGCTTCAGCTACGCTTGTTCAGCACGCACTTGGATGCAATGGCGGCGTTGCGTTTGACGTGGCGGCGGTCTGTTCCGGTTTTCTATATGCCTTTTCTATAGCGGAAAGCATGATTCGTGCAGGCTCGGCGACCAATGCTCTCGTCATTGGCGCAGAAACATTCAGCCGCATCCTGGATTGGGAGGACCGCACAACCTGCGTTCTTTTCGGCGATGGTGCTGGCGCGGTTGTCTTGTCGGGCGAAGTGGGCATTCGCGGCGCGCTGGCGACCAGACTGCATGCCGATGGGCAGCATAATGAATTATTATATGTCGATGGCGGTCCGTCGACGACAGGCACTGTCGGCAAATTGCGGATGAAAGGCCGGGAAGTGTTTCGCCATGCCGTCACTAATCTGACCAATGTCTTGCATGAAGTGCTAGCTGCAACGGATCTTACGCCAGCCGATGTCGATTGGGTCGTGCCCCATCAGGCAAATGCCCGGATTATCGAGGCTACGGCGAAGAAACTTTCGCTCGATCCAAACAAGGTTATCCTGACGGTTGACCAGCACGCGAACACGTCTGCAGCGTCCGTCCCGCTGGCTTTGGATGTCGCTGTGCGGGACGGCAGAATTAAAAAAGGGGACGTTGTGGTTCTTGAGGCAATGGGTGGCGGCTTCACCTGGGGTGCATCAATCGTAAAAATGTAGTATTTTCAGGTGATCGTTGTTTTACAAACTGAATTTCCATTGTATATTATCGTCAAACCACAAGTCGAGGTCCGGAGACGAAGATGGCTGATACAGGAACTTTAACTCGCGCCGATTTGGCCGAGATGCTTAACCGTCAAATCGGTTTGTCGCGTGCAGACGCTGCGGCGATGATAGAATCGATACTTGACCATATGACCGTCGCGTTACTAGACGGTGACAACGTCAAAATTTCTGGGTTTGGAACCTTCGTCCTTCGGGACAAAGGTGAGCGCGTTGGGCGCAACCCGAAAACTGGCGTAGAAGTGCCGATCACGCCGCGCAGGGTGCTTACGTTCCGTGCGAGCCAAGGCATGCGACAAAGGGTAAAATAGCATCTATGCGCGAAAAATCGTCTGACGCCTTCCGCACAATTGGTGAAATGGCCGAGGCGTTGGGCGTTCGCACGCATATACTGCGCTATTGGGAAGAACAGTTTCCCATGCTGAAGCCGCTCACGCGCGCTGGCGGTCGGCGGCTGTATCGACCCGAGGATGTGGCGTTGCTGCACACCATCCATCGTTTGCTGTATAGCGAAGGCTACACCATCAAAGGTGCCCGTAAGTTTCTGACCTTGGGTGAAACAAAAGCTGAGCCAGCAAGCCCGTCTGCGACAACGCAATCGGCGGTGCCTGTGGTTGACTTAAGCGCCGTTAAGGCCGTGCGCGACAGATTGGCAGCAGCGTTGGCCGCAGCCTGATTAATCCATGATCCGGGCGAAGACCAAGTCGCGAAATGGCACTTGGCCAACCATGAACACGGTCTCCCCGACTGCGAAAAATCCGGCCCGTTCGTAAAAGGCGACGGCACGGATATTTTGTTCGTAGACCGCTAGCAACACCCGTTCTGCCCCACGCGCTTTTGCCACGTTGAGGACCCGATCAAGCAGGTCTTTGCCATTGCCCCCGCCTTGCCATGGGCCAAGCAAGTAAATCCGTTTTAATTCGATATCGCCGTCCTGCTGCACATCAGGATGGGACGGCGGCGTTATCATTGCGTAGCCGACAGGCGCGCCAAGCGAAGTTTCGCCGATCAAGATATCGATCCCTGGGGTGTCCAGCGCAGTGGCGTAATATGCGGCGCTATGCTGATCGCGCAGATGTTCAATCAATGGCTTGCCGGGATGATCAAAGGCAAAGGTTGCCAAAAAAGTCGCCGCGCCAAGGTACGCAAGTGCCTCTGAATCATCCGCAGTTGCATTGCGCCAAATAATCGGCGTCATTCGTCCTCGGGTCCAAGTTCAGGGTCAAGATCGCGTGGCCGGACGAAGTGCGTCAGGCGTCCGCACCCGCGATCGACATCCGCCCAATGGACAACGTTCAATTCCAGCCGTGCAATTGCAGCGGTGGGATATTTCTCCCAGACCAAATCGCGTAAGGGCGAAGTGCCATCGTCAGGGCACAGGTCGAATACAAGATCCTCCAGACCCGGATTGTGTCCGACCATCAGCAGATTTTTATGTTCGTCCGCCTGATCGCGCAGAACATCCATCAGGGTTGCAGATGATGCCAGATAAATGCGGCGGTCCCAATTGGGATCCATCCGCTGGCCTGAGCCCTTCACGAATTGGTCAATCGTTTCGATTACACGCACCGCCGGACTTGCAACCACATGGTCGAATGTCAGGCTGTTGCGTTTGACCCAAAGCCCCATCGTAACCGCCGCCTTTTCCCCGCGCTTGTTCAGCGGTCGGTCAAAGTCGCGCGGAATCGCGTCATCCCAGATCGACTTGGCATGGCGGAACAAGGTGAGGGTGAAGGTCAAATCGGGTTGCTCTCTTCCAGACGTTGGCCAGCCTCCTGCCGTAAATTTGTGTCAGACGAAAGACCTGATTTCACAGATTTCACGGCTTCGTCCAAGGTAACGCGGCGAATGGGTGTGCCCGGCGGGAAAGCGGACAAAAGCCGGCTGGGAACAGCCGATGACAACAAAACGAAATGGCCCTTGTCACCCGCGCTACGGATAAGCCGACCAAATGCCTGCGCCATTTTTGCACGGATCATGCGGTCGTCATAATCCATGCCGCCATGCTTCAAGCGCCGCGCGCGATGCAATATGTCGGGGCGGGGCCATGGAATTTGCTCCATGATTACGAGCCGCAGCGAATGTCCGGGAACGTCCACACCGTCGCGCAGTGCGTCAGTGCCAAGCAAGCTTGCGTGCGGGTCATCGCGAAAGATGTCGACGAGTGTGCCTGTGTCGATGGGATCGACATGCTGCGCATAGAGCGGCAAGCCATCACGCGCCAAGCGGTCGGCAATACGTGCATAAGTCGAACGCAAGCGCCGGATGGCGGTGAACAGGCCAAGCACGCCGCCGCCTGACGCGGTAATCAATGACGCATAAGCTCCGGCCAAGGCAGCAGGGTCGCCCTTTTTGATATCGGTGACGATCAACACCTCGGCCTGCGCGGTGTAATCGAACGGGCTGATGGCCGAAAAATGCGTTGCTGTCTTATCAAGGTGTAGGGCACCCGTCCGCGCTTCGGCATTTTTCCAGTCGCCGCCACTGCGCAAGGTTGCCGATGTTGCAAGGACGCCGTGGCTGGGCTTAAGCACGATTTCGGCCACCGGCTTCATTGGGTCCAACCAGCGCCGGTGCATGCCGATGTCCATCTCGCGGCCTTCAAAGCGGTCAATGGCAAGCCAGTCGACATATTCGGGGTCAACCGGGCCAACCGCGCGCGCCAACATCGATATCCACGCGCGCAATGTATCGATGCGCCAGCCAAGGCTTGCCGTTGCACCTTCAACGCGCGCTCGGGCGCTGCCATCGAGCCAATCGGGCGGATCGGCTATCATCGCCTCCAATCGCTGGCCAAGCACCGTCAGTGGCCTTGCCAGGGCCTCCAGCGCGACGGCGGCATCCGCAGCTGCATCCACAACTCCAGCGTCGGGGTCGGCAAGCTCGGTCTCCAGACCATAGCCGCTTTCGGTCGCGTTGGTTTCGTCGCGCGCGAACACCATGGCGCGGATGGCGGCAAGCAATCGCTCGATAGGGCCAGATGGCGTGCCTTCGGCCAAACGCGCAAGCCAGCCTTCTGCGGGCAGGGCTTCGGCGGCAACACGTGCCATCTCGATGGCAATGCCGCCTTCTTCGTCATAAGATGCGACATCGGCAAGCCGCGCCGAAAGCCCGCGCCGCCGCCCGCGTGCCTTGCCTTCTGGGCCAATGACCCAGCGGCGCAACTCAATCGTTTCCTGCCCTGTCAGCGCGGCGGCGAACATGGAGTCCGCAGCATCAAACAGATGATGTCCCTCATCAAAGATGATCCGGCTCGGACGGTTTTGTTCGTCCCGCCCGCGCGCGGCGTTGACCATCATCAGCGCATGATTGGCGATGACGATCTCGGCCTGAACCGACGAACGCGCCGCGCGTTCAATGAAGCATTTCTTGTAATGCGGGCATCCGGCATAAATGCACTCGCCGCGCCGGTCGGTCAAAGCGGTCGAGCCATTGCGCCGGAACAAGGTCGGCAGCCATCCGGGCAAATCGCCGCCAATCATGTCGCCGTCATGCGAATAGGCCGCCCAGCGCGCCACGAGATGCGCAAGGGTTGCGGCGCGTCCTGCAAAACCGCCCTGCAAGGCATCTTCCAAGTTCAGCAGACACAAATAATTTTCGCGGCCCTTGCGCACCACGACCTTGGACTTGAACGTTTCGTGGTCAGGATAGATGCGCTTCGCCTCACGCACCAACTGCCGTTGAAGCGCCTTGGTGAACGTTGAAATCCACACCGTTCCGTCGGCGGCGGTCGCCCAAAGGCTAGCAGGCGCCAAATATCCAAGCGTCTTACCAATGCCGGTCCCAGCCTCAGCCAGCACCATATGCGGTTCGCCCTTGCGGGTGCGCGGTGCAAAAATTTCTGCCGCCGCTTGTGCAAAATCGCGTTGGCCCTGCCGCGTCTCGGCAGACCCGCCAACAAGCGACGCCAGTCGCTGCTGCACGGCATCGGCTTGGAGCGTGACAACGCGTGGCGGGGTGCGGGGCGGCGCTTCCTCCCATTCGGGCAAGCGGCTGAACAACCATCGTTCCGGCCGTTCGGGTTTCTTGAGTTGCGCCAAGACCAGATTTGCCCAGGGCCAGCGTAACCGCATCAGCGCTTGTGCCGAATCCCAGGCACCCTCGCGTTCGGCCCAAGCCGCGTCGCCCAGCACCGAGAGCAATTTGCGCGCCGCGAGGATCAAAAACTGTGGAACCTCTTGGTCGGTAGTCGGCGCGGGTAAGTCCAGTGCTTTGGCTAGACCTTTCGGCGTGGGGACTGCAAAGCGTGCGGGGAATATGAAAGCGTATAATTCTAAAAGGTCGAGGCCCGACAAGTCCGCATAGCCAAGCCGCTGCGCAACCAAAGGCGCATTAAGCATGACCATCGGCGTTTCGGCCGCGCGGCCAGCCGCTTCGCCCTTGCCAATTGTTTGCACTTGTCCGCCGCTGGTGCACATCCAAATACCGGCATGGCTTGCATGGAGCGCAGGAAAGGCTAGTGGAGTTTCCATTAGCCCTGATAGGCGTATTTGGAACGAAAGAGCAACACGTGACTGACCTTCGCGATATAGCAATGGCATCGAAAGCCTGGCCTTATGAAGAGGCGCGGCGTTTGTTGAAACGCTATCCCAATGGCAAGGCCGATGGTCAGGCGATTATTTTCGAATGCGGCTATGGTCCATCGGGTCTGCCGCATATCGGTACCTTCAACGAAGTTCTGCGCACGACGATGGTGCGCAATGCGTTCCGGACCTTGTCCGATGCGCCGTCGCGCCTGATCGAATTTTCGGATGACATGGACGGCCTGCGCAAGGTGCCGGACAATGTGCCCAACCAGGCGATGCTCACCGAACATTTGGGCAAGCCGCTGTCGCGCATTCCCGATCCATTTGAAAAGTTCGAGAGCTTTGCCGCGCACAACAACGCGATGCTGCGCGATTTCCTGGATCAGTTCGGTTTTGAGTATGAGTTCGTCTCGTCATCGTCGCAATATGAAAGCGGCGCGTTTGATGATGCGTTGAAAAATGTGCTGCGCAATTATCAGGGCATATTGGACATCATGCTGCCCACATTGCGCAAGGAACGCGCCGCGACCTATTCGCCGATTTTACCAATTAGCGAAAAGACTGGCGTCGTGCTTCAGGTACCTGTCGAGGTGGTCGATGCAGAGGGTGGGCTGATCCGTTTCGATGATGGTGGCGACATGGTCACGCAGTCTGTGCTGGGCGGAAAGTCCAAGCTGCAGTGGAAGGTCGACTGGGCCATGCGCTGGGTCGCGCTTGGTGTCGACTATGAAATGTACGGTAAGGACCTGACCGACAGCGGCGTTCAATCGGGCAAGATCGCGCGCCTGTTGGGTGGGCGTCCGCCAGAAAGTCT
>JANPKN010000201.1:0-3736 GCA_031426075.1 Sphingomonadaceae bacterium | reverse complement strand
GATGCCTTCATGGCTGCGGATCAGGATATCTCCGTACGCTGTGTTATCCTTACCGGAGCAGGTACGGTATTTTCATCGGGCGGCGACCTGAAACAGATGCGCCCGGACAGCGGGGGCTTGCGGGCAGGACTGCCTGCGGAGACCCGGCGCAACTATAAATACGGCATTCAACGCCTGCCGTTGATGTTCCAGGCGCTTGAGGTTCCAGTCGTCGCGGCCGTCAATGGCGCTGCAATCGGTGCAGGGCTCGACCTCACAACGATGTGCGACATCCGCATTGCCGCATCCTCAGCCAAATTCGCAGAGAGCTTCGTGCGATTGGGCATCACGCCTGGTGATGGCGGCGCATGGCTTTTGCCGCGGATCGTGGGTTTTTCGAAAGCCACCGAGCTTGCCCTGACGGGCGACACCATTGACGCCGCCGAAGCTTTGCGGATTGGGCTTGTATCGCAAGTGGTGGATGACGCCGAATTGATGGCCGCCGCACGCAAGGTTGCAGACAAAATCGCTGCGAACCCGACACATGCCGTTCGGATGACCAAGCGCCTGTTGCGCGAGGGACAGACTGCTGACCTCAAGAATATCTTGGAAATGTCCGCCGCGATGCAGAGCCTGGCGCACGCTACGGCGGACAATGACGAAGCCATCACCGCGTTTCTGGAGAAGCGCCCACCTGAGTTCAAGGGAGAGTAATATGTTCGATCTTACAGGCATGACTGCGCTCGTTACGGGCGCATCAGGGGGAATCGGCAGTGCAATCTGTCAGGCTCTGGCTGCGCAGGGCGCGCGCCTTGCCGTGTCGGGTTCCAACGTGGAGAAACTGGAGGCGTTCAGGGCATCCTTGGGCGGCGATCATGTCGCAATCCCCTGCAACCTCGGCGACAAGGACAGCGTTGAGGCGCTGATTCCAGCCGCGCTCGAAAAATTGGGCCAGATAGACATTTTGGTCAACAATGCGGGCGTCACGCGCGACAACCTGACTATGCGGATGAAGGACGAGGAGTGGGACGACGTCATCCGCATCAACCTTGAATCCACATTTCGCCTGATACGCGCCGTGAGCAAGCCAATGATGAAGGCCCGCTTTGGCCGGATTATCACCGTCACAAGCGTAGTTGGCACCACGGGCAACCCGGGACAAGCCAATTACGCAGCATCCAAAGGCGGCCTTACCGCCATGACAAAGGCGGTCGCGCAGGAATTGGCCAGCCGCAACGTAACAGCCAATTGCGTTGCCCCCGGCTTCATCGCCACGGCCATGACCGAAAGCTTGCCGGATTCCCAGAAAGAGGCGCTAAACGCGCGCATCCCAATGGGCAGAATGGGCGAAGGTTCCGACATAGGGGCCGCTGTTGCCTATCTCGCTTCCAGGGAGGCTGGCTATATCACAGGCCAGACAATACATGTGAACGGCGGCATGGCGATGCTTTGACGCATAACCGTCGCTTGCCACTTGCCAGCGGGCAATCTGGACATTAGGGCGAGTCCTGAAATTCATCATCCCAACCAATAAGGGGCACAAAAATGAGCGATACCGCGGAACGGGTCAAAAAGATCGTAGTCGAACATCTGGGCGTTGAAGCCGACAAGGTCACCGAAGCTGCAAGCTTCATCGACGATCTTGGCGCAGACAGCCTCGACATCGTTGAACTGGTTATGGCGTTTGAAGAAGAATTCAACGTCGAGATCCCGGACGATGCCGCTGAAAAGATCGCCACTGTGAAGGACGCGATCGATTTCATCAACAGCAACGGATAAGCCGTTACGCGCAATACGCTGCGCGGTCAGATAGAAATTCAAACGGCTTTCCGGCCAGCGTCAACAGCGCTCCAGTCGGAAAGCCGTTTGCATATTGGCCCTTATTCACAGTATTGGGCTGCAAAGAATAAATTTTGGAGATAACGCAATGCGTCGTGTCGTGGTTACCGGATTAGGTCTGGTTACGCCCTTGGGTGCAGATGTAGAAACCACCTGGTCCAACCTGATTGCCGGAAAGTCCGGCGCGGGCATGATCACGCATTTTGATGCCAGCGACCAGAAATGCCTGATTGCCTGCGAAATCAAACCGAAGGATCATCCATGGGGCTTTGACCCCGATAAGCGCGTTGATCACAAGGTGCAGCGCCAGGTCGATCCATTCATCATTTACGGTATTGATGCTGCTGGCCAAGCGCTTGAAGACGCTGGCCTTACCGAATTGACCGAAGAGCAGAAGGTTCGGGCCGGTTGCTCGATCGGCTCCGGCATTGGCGGTCTTCCAGGTATCGAAAGCGAAGCGTTGTTGCTGGCAGAAAAAGGGCCAAGCCGTGTCAGCCCGCATTTCGTCCATGGACGGTTGATCAACCTGATATCCGGTCAAGTCAGCATTAAATATGGCCTGAAAGGCCCCAACCACGCAGTCGTCACGGCCTGCTCAACCGGCGCGCACTCCATTGGAGACGCTGCACGCATGATCCGCGATGATGATGCCGACATCATGGTCGCAGGCGGCGCAGAAGGCACTGTAAACCCGTTGGGGATCGCAGGCTTTGCGCAAGCGCGCGCATTGAACACAAGCTACAATGACCGCCCGGAAGCCGCCAGCCGCCCCTATGACAAGGACCGCGACGGTTTCGTGATGGGCGAAGGCGCGGGCGTTGTGGTTCTGGAAGAATATGAACATGCCAAGGCGCGCGGAGCGAAAATCTATGCTGAGGTCGTTGGCTATGGCCTCTCGGGCGATGCCTATCACGTGACTGCACCGCATCCCGAAGGTGACGGTGCTTTTCGGTCGATGCAGATGGCGCTGAAAAAAGCAGGCATGACGCCGTCCGACATCGATTATATCAATGCGCATGGCACTTCGACCATGGCCGATACGATTGAACTGGGTGCCGTCAAGCGCCTCTTCGGTGATGCGATCTCTACAGTCTCGATGAGCTCGACCAACTCCGCCATTGGCCATTTGCTTGGTGGTGCTGGAGCGGTGGAGAGCATTTTCTGCATCCTTGCGCTGCGGGACCAGATCGTGCCGCCAACGCTTAACCTCGATAATCCGGACGAAGGCACCGAAGGCGTTGACCTCGTCCCGCATGTCGCGAAGAAGCGCAAAGTGAAGGCGGTTTTGAACAACAGCTTTGGCTTTGGCGGGACCAACGCCAGCCTCATCATGAAGGCGATCTGACACTATGCGCCGCTTCGCCACATGGGCGATCATTGCGGCGGCGCTGTTGCTGGCCGTTATCGCTGGTAATTTCATCTATGGCTGGACTGCTCCAGGGCCGTTAGAGCGCGAAACAACTGTAGTTATAAAGCCTGGTTCAAGCATCACTTCGGCCGCACAACAGCTTGAAAAAGGCGGCGTCGTCAAATCGGCGGACGCATTTGTCAGCCGCGCAAAGGTCTTTGGCGCGTCCAGCACGATCAAGGCAGGCGAATTTGTCGTTCCAGCCAAGGCCTCCAACTCCGACATTCTGTCCATCCTGACTGGTGGGAAAACCGTTCAGCGCATGGTGACAATCCCCGAAGGCATGCCGGCGATCATGGTCTACGAAAGGCTCATGGCCAATGACCAGCTAACCGGCAGCATTCAGATCCCAGCTGAGGGCTCGGTTTTGCCTGACAGCTATGCCTTCGACAAAAACGAACCGCGCGCCGCAGTTCTCAAGCGTATGCAAGACGCGATGAAAAAGACGATGGCTGAGTTATGGCCAAAGCGCAGCCCGAATGCCGTGGTCAAAACGCAGCTCGAGGCGCT
>JANPKN010000200.1:0-1767 GCA_031426075.1 Sphingomonadaceae bacterium | reverse complement strand
GGATGCGGATGCCGTCCCATTTCCATTCGGCGGCAAATTCATTCAGGTGCACGTTGCCATCCTCCAACGGATGCGCGAGCATGAAGGGCCGGAAAAATGCGCTGTCGGCGGGGTCTGGCCTTTCGGACTTGCCCTCACCCCAGGCAAAAAGCTCAACATAAGGCGGGCGAAGCGCATGCCACACCTCTTCAACATCATCGACTGAAAGACCAAAGGCCTGACCAAAAGCAGTTTTGGCAAGCCGCGCGGAAATGCCAACGCGCATTCCACCTGTGGCCAGCTTCAGCAGCGCATAACGGCCATTGGCATCAAGCCGGTCCATCAGTTCGGCTAGCACCATTGGCGCGCGTGCACGGCTTGTGCTGTTAAGCAGGTCAATGACTTCAGACACTGTCGGCGCCACGACATCCGCGCTGACGTCGGGCCACATCAGGGCGACCGTTTCCGCAGTGTCACCGACATAATCCCGGCTCATGCGGAACAGCATCGGGTCAAAGCGTTCCTCCGCCATCGCGCGGATGGCCGCTGACTTCACTGTTGCGATGCTCAAAGTGCCCGCCAGCGCCGCCAGCGCCCAACCCCGATCAGGGTCAGGCGTGTCGCGCAAATAATCGGCAATCAGCCGGACCTTATGGTCGCGTGACCTTGTGTAGATCAGCCCGTCGATGAGCGCGGCGAAGGCCTGCATCAGCCCTCATCCTCATCTTCACGGCCAACTAAGTCGAGCGCGCGCGCTTTCAACTGGTGCAGTTCGCACCATCGGCCAAGGGCGTCTGTGCGGCCATGGGTGATCCATGTTTCGGTTGGCCGAAGCTCAAGCAAAGTATCGGTCAACTCGGTCCAATCGGCATGGTCCGAGATGACCAGAGGCAGCTCCACATTGCGTTGTCGCGCCCGTTGCCGCACCCGCATCCAACCCGACGCCATGGCGGTAATCGGGTCAGGCAAACGCCTTGCCCAGCGGTCGTTCATCGCGGATGGCGGCGCAACGACAATCGCGCCCTTCATCTCCGCTTTGGCAAGTCCGGTCGCTAAAATCAGTTCGCCCAAGGGCACATCATGCGCCGCGTATAAATCACACATTTTCTGCATCGCGCCGTGGATGTAAATCGGCGCATCATAGCCAGCGCGCCGCAACTCAGCGATCACCCGCTGCGCCTTGCCAAGCGCATAAGCCCCAACGACGATGCAGCCTTCCGCATTGGATTCGCGTGCAGCGAGCAACTTGGCTATCTCATCCTCGATCGGCGGGTGCGTGAACACCGGCAAGCCAAAGGTCGCCTCGGTAATCAGAACATCGCAAGCAACTGCCTCGAACGGCGCGCAGGTCGGATCGAAGCGGCGCTTATAATCGCCCGTAACCACCACGCGCTCGCCGGCATGTTCAAGCAGGATTTGCGCTGACCCCAGAACATGCCCGGCTGGGTGAAAGCTGATCTTCACGCCATTGGCCTCAAATCCGTCGCCATAGGGCATCGGCGTGCCCATTTCGGTGCCATAACGTAGCGCCATAATCGCCAGCGTCTCTGGCGTTGCCCACACCGCCCCATGGCCACTGCGCGCATGGTCGGCGTGACCGTGCGTCACCAAAGCGCGCTCGGCGGGACGCGACGGGTCGATCCACATGTCCGCTGGCTTCACATAAATGCCATGCGCATGCGGCTCTATCCAATGTTGGGCAGCGGTTCGGGAGATTATATTTGTCCTTTTCTGATGCCAGATATGGGGAGCAGCGGGTGCGATGTAAACCGATGACCAGCGCGAAAG
>JANPKN010000199.1:0-5086 GCA_031426075.1 Sphingomonadaceae bacterium | reverse complement strand
ATACCAAGTCCCATTGATTAGAACTCATGAGCCCATTGACGTAGACCAATGGACATGATTTTCCAGGGTTGATCGACGAGTTTGTTCCAGGCGAAGCAGCAGTGATCGACGACATCGTCATAGGATTTGAAGATGCGGTTGGAGAGCCAGTTGTCGCGCATGAACTGCCAGACATTCTCGACAGGGTTCAGTTCGGGACATCGGGGCGGCAGCGACATGAGGGTGATATTGGCGGGAACGACCAGTTCGGCAGAGCCATGCCACCCCGCCTGATCGAGTATCAGAACGGCATGCGCACCCGGCGCGACGTGGAAGGATATCTCCTCAAGATGCAGGCTCATCGCTTCGCTGTTGCAGCGGGGCAAGACGATGCCAGCTCCCTTGCCCTCGGCGGGACATATTGCACCGAAGATCCAGGCTGAAGCTCTGCGCTGATCTTTGGGCGCTGAGGGCCTGGTGCCCTGCTTGGCCCAGCGGCGGGTGAGCTTGGTCTGCTGACCGATCCTCGCCTCATCCTGCCACCACAATTCTATTGGTGTGCCTGGGGGAAGACTTTCGCGGATTTGCGCCAAACGGGCGGGGAAGTCTTTTTAAAAGCGGCAATATCCTCAGAGCGCTGCCCCTGATGGCGTGGTCTGGCCGACAGCTTGCGATAGCCCAGAGCGCGCATTTCGCGGCTCAATGTCTGCTTGGTGATCGACAGGCCGAATTCATCGCGTAACCACTGTGCCAGATCGATCAGCCGCCAACGAACAACCCCGTGCGACGCCGGTATCGGCCCGGATTCTACGATCTCGACCAGTGCACGGCGCTGTTCGTCATTCAGGATCGATACCTTGCCCGGTGCTTTGCGGGAGATCAGCCCATCAGGCCCTTCGGCGTTAAAGCGCAGCACCCAATCACGCACAATCTGCAAGGTAACGCCGCCGGCCCTGGCCGCATCGCTCCGGCTACCGCCATCGAGAATTACCGCCAGGGACAGCAAACGCCGAACCTGATCCGCATCACTGCATCGTCTCGCCAAACGGCGCAAATCCAGCCCGGTATAGTCCCCTCGTATCCCTATCGCTCCAGCCATCGCAAACCTCCTTCAGCTTGCGACACAGAATCAGAAAACTAGCAAAAAGGGAATCCCCTAAATGAGTCAACGTTAAGGGGACTTGGTATTAGAGGCAGGGTTCGCTAACTTTTCAGTCATTCAATTCTTTCATTCCGCTCGCTAGGAGACGCCGTACATTCACATGTTTGGATTTGCGGCCTCCGAATATATTTGATGGTCTTCATAACGTTGTTGAGGCACAACCACAGCGATGGCGCGATGCGGGGGATCTGTTTGGACTGTGAGGGGCTTTCCGTTTCTAACCAGCGCACGTGGTGCTTTGCGCATACGGCGCTGACTCATGGACGAGTGCGATGATGCCGATCTCGTGCAAGCTGCCGTTGCGGGAGATCGCGCCGCCTTCTCCGCACTGCTCCAGCGCCACTACAACCGGATCCACGGTCTCGCCTGGCGTCTTACGGGCTCACGTGCAGACGCGGACGATGTAGCCCAAGACGTTTGCTGCATCCTTGCGGAAAAGCTTGGCGATTTTCGTAACCAAGCCAAATTTACAACATGGCTAACCAGTATTGTCTTCAACGCATGTCGGGATTTTCGGCGTCGGCACTCAGCGTTCATCCGCTTTACCAGCAAGCTGAGCGTAATGGCCGGGCTTGCCAAGGGTCCTGACGGGCGCGACGTCTATGATGCCATTTGGATTGAAAGCGCAATCGCACGGCTAAAGCCAGAACTTCGAGACACGGCCATTCTTGTCGCGGCAGAGCAGCTAACGCATAGCGAAGCTGCCCAGATTCTGGGGATCGCCGAAGCTACTGTGTCTTGGCGGATGCATGAAATCCGGCGACTGCTGGCGCCCAAAGCTGACCCGAAAGACTGATCAGTAAACGTTACTCAAGTTTTTTTCTCAGGGCCACAAAGCTTTTCCGTCACTCACGCATCTTAGTAACATGCGGGCAATTTTGCACCGCTGTTACCAGGGAGACAATCCATGTCCCGTTTTCATTTAATGCTAACTGCAGGACTGACAATCTCGCTCGTTGCGGCTTGTTCTCAGTCAAACGATATTGGAACGTCAGTTTCGGCTCCTCCTCTTGATAGTGTCGCAAGCGCCCAAACGGCTGACTCAGAAAACGATGCTTCGGCGATCATCGTGACGGGCCGGCACGCCGACCAAAAATTTCAGGAGGCGCCAGTTGCCATATCGGTAGTCTCGTCCGGAACGATTGCCGCCCCGCCACTCCCCATCGCCAGTCCGGTGGTTGTAACAGGGAGCTCACTGTCTCGGCGCGCCGATTTGACAACACCCTATTATCAGGACAGCGGGCGCGACAAATTCACCGCCACCGAGCAGAACGCCTTTCAAGTAGCAATCGACCAACCGGTGTCGACCTTCTCGATCGACGTCGACACGGCGTCCTACTCTTTCGTTCGTGCTTCGTTGAACCGGAATGTCCTGCCCCAACCTGCGGCGGTACGGACCGAGGAGCTCGTCAATTATTTTCCCTATGACTATGCGGTGCCGCAAAACGCGCAACGCCCATTCAGCACCAGTGTTGCAGTGTTCCCGAGCCCTTGGACCGCAGGCCGCAAGCTCATGCGCATTGGCATCAAAGGGTATTCAATCCAGAAGGCAACCCGGCCCCGCGTCAATCTGGTCTTGCTGATAGACACCTCGGGATCGATGAACCATCCGAACAAGTTGCCGCTGGTCAAGCAGTCGTTCGCGCTGCTGCTCGACCAGCTCGACGACGACGACAGCGTATCCATCGTGACGTATGCGGGCAGTGCCGGCACAGCTCTCGAACCGACACCGGCTGGCCAGAAAGCTAAAATACTTGCTGCGCTCAACCAACTTGGATCGGGCGGCAGCACGGCAGGTGCCGAAGGCATCCGCCAGGCCTATGCGCTTGCAGAGCGCAATCTTGACCCGCGCGGCGTCAACCGTGTTATTCTGGCGACCGACGGCGACTTCAATGTCGGCATCACCGATCAGAATGAGCTAAAGGGATATATCGAGCGCGAGCGCGGCAAGGGCATCTTTCTGTCGGTACTCGGTTTCGGCATGGGAAATTACAACGACGCATTGATGCAATCGCTGGCCCAAAACGGCAATGGTACGGCAGCCTACATCGATACGCTTGGCGAAGCCCGCAAGACGCTTGTCGACGAGGCGACCTCAACGCTTTTCCCGATCGCCAAGGATGTGAAAATCCAGGTCGAGTTCAATCCTGCAACCGTCGCCGAATATCGTCTTGTCGGCTATGAGACGAGAATGCTGAAGCGCGAGGATTTCGACAATGACAAAGTCGACGCCGGCGATGTAGGTTCGGGTCAGTCGGTAACTGCGATCTACGAAATCGTTCCCGTCGGCGGGCCGCGCGCAATCGGCGATCTTCGGTATTCCAGACCAGCGTCGCGGGTCACGGATGCGGGGCGCGCCGGCGAGTATGGGTTTGTCAAAATCCGGTACAAGCTGCCAAAATCGGACACCAGCCAGCTCATCTCGACGCCGATCAACCGTTCGGTGGAATTTGCTCGGTTCGACGAAGCACCGCAGGATGCGCGTTTGGCTGTTGGTGTCGCATCCTTTGCAGAGTTGTTGCGTGGCGGTCGCTATAACGGTTCGATGACTTATGACGATGTGCTCAGGATCGTAAGCGGCGCCCGAGGGCGCGATGATTTCGGTTATCGCGCGGAACTGGCCAATTTGATCCGCGCCGCAAAAACCGCCAGTTCGATGGAGCGGCTGGAGCAGTGAAGCCAACTTCGGCATCGAATGCCGGAGCTATGCAACGGCAGCGCTTTAAGAAAGCGCTGCCGTATCGACCGCTGCGCAATTGTGCGTATAAGGCTTGATAATGCAGACGCGCGTTTTCAACATTCCAGGCAATTGTTTTGACTGCGCTCGGCGTGGCCGGGAAAGGCTTCTGGCTGGCGGAATTCTCCAGTGACGAGCGATGACGATATCAGGGCGATTTTGCCAGAACTTCCGCCGCCAGCGCCCAAACCGCGCGAGGCAGCGATTGAAGCTGCCCTTGCGCGTTTTGATGGCGTGCCTGTGCCTGCGCGTAACCCTAGACCCGAGCCAAGGCGATGGTGGCAAAGTGTACGCCGTCCGCAGGCGGGGTTGATCGCCGCCGTCGTGGTAGTTGCCGCAATCAGCTTGCCCCTCGCACTGCAGACACCGCTACCGTTCGCGCCTCCGGCCGGCGAACTTATGTCGCCGCGCACTAACAATGCCGTGCCATCCGATAACAAGGACCCCTCCTCAAAGCCGCCTCCAATTCCGGCATTAACTCTGCCCTCCAAAGAAGCGAATGCTGTTACCAGCGACAAGCCCACTTCCCAATCGGACAATATCGCGCAAGCTGCAGATCCGATGAATACGGCCCAAGCCGCGCCCGTTCTATCGCCGTCATCGCCTCCCATGCGCATGGACGAGTCATCGGCTATTGTCGTTCTGGGGCGTGCGGCTGCGCAAAACTTGCAAGATGTGCCGGTCGGGGTCGCTGTCATTTCGTCCGAAGAGCTTTCCAGCGAGGAAGGGGCGATCGTTGTTACGAGTTCACGCAGATCTTCACGCAAGTCCGTAGGGCGCGGTGATTGGAATGCCTGTACAGTGAGCGACCCGAGTCGAACATTGGCGCGATGCCGCAAGCTTGCCGACAAGGCGCCAAAGGCCGTTAGAAGTCAGGCTGAAAGCTACCTGTCCGATGGTTTGACACGAGCTTGGAATGGTCAGTTAGAAAATTCTATCACAGCGTTCGAGGCTGCGATCAGCGTCGCACCTGATCTCTCTGCGGCTTATCTCAACCGCGGACTGGTTTATGACTTGCAGGGCAACAGCGAGGCTGCGATCGCCGATCTAAATCGTGCAGTGCAGTTGTCGCCCAAGTCGGCGCGTGCCTTTTACAATCGAAGTGTATTGCTCAGAAAATACGGTGAACCGAAGCGCGCTCATGCTGACGAGCAAAAGGCCATTAGTTTGGACCCGCAATATGATGTGCTTCTACCATAAATGTGAAA
>JANPKN010000198.1:0-5192 GCA_031426075.1 Sphingomonadaceae bacterium | reverse complement strand
CTTGCGCCAAACAGATTGCACGTAGTTCTCCACTCGGACCAGATGCCGGACGTCCTGGCAACACAGCACCAGCCGTTGTCAACGTCGCACAAGGATCAGTACCAAGATTGGTCAATCCTGTGTTTACTGGCGAGAAAAGCTCACCAATGTTCGGCGCGCGAACGGCACGAGCGAAGTTACCGCGAATAGCGAGACCTTCGACTGGCTCCCAAGTACCACCGGCCTTAAAGGTTGTGGTGTTGTAAGATGGGTTCCCTGGTGCGTCGACGGTGTATGCCGAATACCGAACGCCGCCTTCAACAGTCAGGCTGTTAAAGAATGGCTTTTCGCTAACCAGCGGCACAACAATTTCGCCGAAGGCTTCGTAAACGTCGAATCCACCTTCGATATTTGGTGTCGCACCGCCAGCACCGCCAAGATCGCCTGATCTTGCTAGCGAGTCAGCACCCTGACGCGCAGTGTACTTACGATATTCACCGCCAACCGCGAATGCGACCGGATCTTCAGCGAATGGGCTGGTAATGCCAGCATCGCCGTTGATTGTGCCCTTTACTTGAGCAAGCGACGTTTTCGTGAAGCTTGAGCTTTCCTGCACCAAAAACGGAATTGCTTCCGGCTGAATGGTACCGAACACGTTAGCTGGTACGCAGCCGTTTGACGCGTCGAAACAAACTGGTGCAGCAGCTGTTCCACCGGCGAGAAGCGACTGACGGAACCGTGAATTTAAAGTGTAACCCTTAATTGTCTGAAGGTTCTCACTTTCGCCATATGCACCGGTGACATCCCAGTCAATCGAGTCAGTAATCGCGCCGCGAGCACCGAGCCGGTAGTCGAATAATGTCGTCACGTATTCGGAAATACGCGGGCCAGCCTCGATTGCGCGGCGTGCAAAGAGCGACTGCGGGTTGGGATTATAACCTTCACCCGCTTCGATTGCGCCGTTGTTGTTTACATCGAACGGCACAAAACCGCCGGTTCCAACCTCACGATATGCCGCAGCACCAGGACGTAGAGCACCGTTAGCCGCAGCAGCGCATTCAGCTGCACTAAAGCGCGGCGTATAAATGTCAGGACGCGGGTTCACGTCAAATGCGCAAAATTGGTCCCGCGTCGCTGCAGGAAGGAAGGGGTTATTGAGAGGAATGTTTACACCAATGCTAAACGCGCCCGATGGTGCGATGATGGTATTGACCGTGTTCTTCGAGAACAGACCGCGTGTATACACTTCGACCGCATCGCTGACTTCGTAACGCGCTTGACCAAACATGTTGAAACGTTCGAACGGCGTCTGGAAGACGTTATACGGGTTGAAGTTAAACGTCGAGAACGTTGGAACGAGCTGCCCAGCGTCGTTGATCTGGTTTGTGCCGCCATTGACACCACCCACAGGGTTGGCGGTGTAAATTGGCCGACCAAGGAGAAATCCTGCCGTGATATCTGCCGCTGTGGGAGGCGTCCGACCGGTAAAGAGCGATTCAGGCGCAGCTGCGCCCACAGCCCCAGCCCTGCGACTACCCGAAAAGCGCGATGGAAATGCAGTCCCCGAACCAAGGGCGGTACCGGTGTAGGTATCGATGGTGGTTAGCGATACATCACGAGCACCTTGATAAACCGGATCAGCCTCTTGGTAACCAACGCCAAATACCGCGTTACCACGACCGTCATCGAAATTTGCGCCGATCGTCGCATCAACGCGGAAAACGTTGCCATCACCTTGCTCAGTAATTTGCTGCGAAGCTTGAATTTCTAGACCGGAAAAATCATTCTTCAGAATGAAGTTAACAACACCGCCTACAGCGTCTGCGCCATAAGTGGTGGATGCACCGCCAGTAAGAACGTCAACGCGCTCAACAAGAGCGAGTGGAACGTTGTTCAAATCGACCTGACCGCCAAAACCGGCAGGAACGATGCGATCACCGTCAAGCAACACGATGTTTCGGTTTGAGCCGATCCCACGCAAGTTAACAAATGATGCGCCGCCGTTACCGTTGTTGACCGCAGAACCGATCGAAGCAACAACGCCTGGGATTTCACGAAGAACTTCTTCCGCAAGGTTTGACTGAAGCAGTTCGATTTCTTCGGAGGTAGTTACGTTAACCGGAGCCGAACGTTCAAGGTTCGGGTTGGTGATCAATGAACCGGTAACGATGATTTCGCTGCCCGGCTCGTCTTCGGCTGCCGCGTCTTGAGCGAACGAAGGCGTTGAGATCAACGCCAAGCCCAACGCAAGCGGCGCCGCTGCATATTTCAAATTGCTGATACGTGTTTTTTTCACGGTATAGCCCCTTTTAATAAGGCCACTGTCCCGCGGTTTCCCGCCCTTCAGTAGCTGTTAAAACTCCCCAGCTTTCCCACCTGCGTTGTGCGCGCCAAAACACGCCATGCAGTGTGGAGTCCCTCCGGGTTAAGTGCGCTTTGGCGGATATCCTAGAGTTGCGCAACAAATTGGGTTTAAATTACAATATTATTTCAACGGTGTCGCCTTTATGCAACAGTGCAATAAGACGCATCCTTTGCATCATTTGGCACTGCTAACGATCATCCAAAAATCGTTCATGACAGCGACAGCGTGGCTCGCTAAAGGGACAATAACGGGTTTTTAGAGGCAATCATTTCATGTCTGTACGTTTTTTACTTTCTAAGCTGACGCTTATCTTGCTCGGCATTTTTGCATCTGCCATGTCACCGGCGTTTGCGCAAACAGCGGCTCCAGCAGCTACCCCTGCCGCGCCCGACCCTGAAAATATGCTGGTACTGGATTTGTCCACAGGTGGCCGTGTGACTATTCAAATGTTTCCTGCCATTGCGCCATCCCATGTCGAGCGGATCAAGACGCTGACTCGGCAGGGTTTCTACAATGGCGTGGTTTTCCACCGCGTGATTGACGGATTTATGGCACAAACGGGTGACCCCAAGGGAACAGGCTTGGGTGGGTCTGAGCTTCCCGATCTCAAGGCTGTATTTAACAAAACCCCGCATTTGCGCGGCACGGTGTCCATGGCGCGCACGAATGAGCCGGATACAGCAAACAGTCAGTTCTTCATTTGCTTTCAGCCGCGCTTCAGCCTTGATAACAAATACACCGTCTTTGGCCGGGTGACATCGGGCATGCAATTTGTTGACGCGATTGAGCGCGGAGAGCCGCCTGCGAACCCAAGCAAAGTGGTTCAGGCATCCATCGCGGCGGATAATATGCCACCGCCAGTCTCGGCTCCCGCATCCCTCGTGGCGCCAGCGCCAGAGGCGCCTGTGACCGTTGACCAATTGAACGGTGGCTGACCCAACCGGGTTAACTTATGCGCGTCGATCTATTTGATTTCGAGCTTCCGCCCGAGCGGATTGCGCTGCGTCCCGTCGTGCCGCGTGATTCGGCTCGTATGCTATGTGTGGCTGGCGACGCATCGCTGACGGATCGTTCGGTGCGTGACCTTCCCAATTTGCTTCGCAAGGGCGACTGCCTGATTTTCAATGATACGCGCGTCATTCCGGCGCAGCTCCATGGGAAGCGCGGGGATGCGTCAATTGGCGCAACCTTGCATAAACGGATCGACCTGCGCCGCTGGCAGGCTTTTATCCGCAATGCCAAGCGCCTTCATCCGGGCGATGTTGTCGATTTCGGCGAAGGTGTGACGGCCATTGCAGAAGAGCGCTATGACGACGGCAGCTTCTCCCTGTTTTTCCAAGGCGATGAGCCCGTCGAACTCCTGCTGCAACGCGCAGGAACTATGCCCTTGCCACCGTATATCGCTGGCAAACGGCCGACCGACGAACGCGACGCGCGGGATTATCAGACGATGTTCGCACAAAAGGATGGCGCGGTGGCTGCGCCGACAGCCTCTCTGCACTTCACGCCAGAGCTGATGAGCGCGGTTGAGTCGGCGGGCATCGAGAGGGCCACGCTTACGCTACACGTCGGCGCGGGCACCTTCCTGCCCGTCAAGGCCGACGATACCACCGAACATCGCATGCACAGCGAATGGGGCAGCATTGATGCCGCAACCGCCGAACGGCTCAACAACATCCGCGCAGCTGGAGGACGGCTGATTGCCGTGGGAACAACGTCGCTTCGCTTGATCGAGAGCGCTGCTGACGACCATGGCATCGTCCACCCTTTTGAAGGCGATACCGATATCTTTATTACGCCGGGATATCGCTTCAAGGCGATTGGCGGGTTGATGACCAATTTTCATTTGCCGAAATCGACGCTATTCATGCTGGTCAGTGCATTGATGGGCCGTGACACGATGCAGGCGGCTTACGCCCATGCCATCGCCAGCGAATATCGCTTCTACAGTTATGGCGACAGTAGCTTGCTTTTGCCCTGATGGCGCAGGTGCAGCTTAATGCCCCTTAAGCTCGTCACCAGCTAGGCGGACGATGTGCAGCACGTTCGTCGAACCAGGCGTTCCAAACGGCACCCCCGCCATAATGATGATCCGGCCACCCGCGACACCTAAATGATAACGCAGCGCCATGCGCTTGCCCTTCGCGACCATTTCCTCGAACGAGCCAATGTCCTTGGTCCGCACGGCAAAGGCACCCCATAAAAGGCCCAAGCGACGCGCGGTCGTCTGGCTTGCGGTGAGCACTAGCAATGGCACAGCGGGACGCTCACGCGAAATCCGGCGGGCAGTTGAACCTGATGAAGTGAAACAGACAATTGCACTGGTCTCCACCGTGTCGACTATCCGCCCGCTGGCTTCGGCCAAGGCATCGGCGGTCGTGCCGTCTGCGGGGGTTTCGGTAAAATGGATGCGCTTGAAGAAATCGGGGTCGCCCTCAACCTGTTGCGCAATCCGGTCCATGATCGACACCGCTTCAATCGGCCAAGCGCCAGCCGCAGTCTCCGCCGATAGCATCACGGCATCGGCACCATCATAAATCGCAGTCGCAACGTCCGATACCTCGGCGCGCGTTGGCGACGGCGAGAATATCATCGATTCCAGCATCTGCGTCGCCACCACCACTGGCTTGCCCATGCGCCGCGCGGTCGAAACGATCTTCTTTTGCAAGGGCGGCACTTGCTCCGGCGGCAATTCAACGCCCAGGTCGCCGCGCGCTACCATCACGCCATCGGCAAGCTCAAGGATTTCTTCCAACCGTCCGATGGCCGCAGGTTTCTCGATTTTTGCAAGCAAGGCAGCCTTGTTGCCAATCAGCTTCTTACCTTCGGCGACATCCTCAGGGCGCTG
>JANPKN010000197.1:0-13740 GCA_031426075.1 Sphingomonadaceae bacterium | reverse complement strand
TTACGCCATAGCGCAGGGCAATCTTGTGGTAGGCGGACTTGGCGTTGATGCGGCGGATGGTTCAAAGCTGTCGGTCAACATTCCGTCTGCTGGCCGCATCAGCGGCGGCGCGTCGGTCGAACGCAGTGTCGATACCGGCTTTGCGCAATCCGATAGCCTGACGTTCAATCTCGCGCAATTCGACATCAGCAATGCTGGCCTCGTCGCGGACGCGATCAATCGTCAATTGGGTGCTGGCACAGCGCAGGCTGTGGATGGCGCGTCCATCCGCGTCAACACGCCTGTGGGCGGCGAAGCGCGCATTCGCATGATGGGCGTTATTGAAAATATCGAAGTGAAGCGTGCGGCACCGCCTGCGCGCGTCATCGTCAATGCGCGCACTGGCACTGTCGTCATCAATGGCGCCGTCCGTGTCGGCCCAGCCGCCGTCAGCCATGGCAAATTGACCGTGCGCGTCGAGGAGAACCCGACGTTGGTTCAGCCGGCACCGTTCAGCGGCGGCCAGACTGCCGTTGAGCAAGCCAGCGACATAGTGATCGAAGAAGTACGGAACCCTGCATTTCTGTGGGACAAGGGCGCGTCGCTTTCGGACATCGTCAACGCGATCAACCGGTTGAATGTCTCGCCCGGCGATCTGGTAGCCATATTGGAAGCCTTGTCCCAAGCCGGATCCTTAAGCGCGGAGCTTGTGGTGATATGATAAACACAAAACCTGTTACCGCGCCTGGTATCGCACAGCCCAAGCCTGACCCCCAATTGCGCAAAGCCGCAGAGGCGTTTGAAGCCGTCATGCTGCGCCAGATGATGGCCAGCATGCGCAAGGCTAAGCTTGGTGAAGATATCATGGGTTCAAGCGCGACCGACAATTTCCGCGAAATGGCCGACGCGCGCGTCGCCGACAGCATGGCGGCGTTACGCCAGTTCGGTATTGCCGATCTGGTTGAAAAACAACTTAAGGCCACGAAATGAGCGACCTGCTCGCCATCGGTGCTTCGGGCATCAAGGCTTACGGCCGCGCCCTTTCGGTCGTTGGCGACAATATTGCCAATGCCCAAACCGATGGCTATGTGCGCCGCACGGTCCGGCTTGAAGAAGCCCCTGCTGCAGGCGACCTTGTATTATCACGCAACAGCATTCGTCCAGGCGGCGTTATTGCCGCTGGTGTCACACGCGAGTTGGACCAATGGCTGGTGGATGACGCCCGGACGGCATCGGGCGAAGCGGCGCGGCAGTCTGCACGGCTGGACTGGATATCCGCTACCGAGCGCGCAATCGACAATGGCGGCGATAGCATCAACAACAGTGTAACTGCCGTTTTTGCGACTGCCGACCAGCTGAGCGCTAACCCCAATGACACCACCTTACGCCGCCAATTTCTAACCAATGTCGACGAGAGCGCAGGTGCATTTCGGCGCACAGCTGCTTCCTTGGAATCCGCCGCGAATGGCGTAGCGATCGAGGCGCAAAGCGCTGTTGACCAACTTAACACCGACCTATCCGCGCTCTCCCGCGTTAACGACGGCTTGCGCCGCGCCCGCGCAGGGTCGAGCAATGAAGCAACCTTGCTTGATGAGCGGGACCGTCTTGTGGGCAACATTGCTTCGGCGATGGATGTCAACGTCAGCTATGAAGCCCGCGGCGGCGCAATTGTCCGCACCCCATCGGGTGAGCCACTGGTTGAAGGCGATACCGTCGCGACCGTTACGCTTGGGGTTTCTGCAGGCGGTGTTGTTTCTTTTGGCGTAGCTCCGGCCACATTGCTTGCACCTGCGTCCGGACGTCTGGCTGGTCTGGCCGATGCAGCGGCCCATATCTCAAACCAGCGTACCGCACTTGACGGGCTTGCGGGTCAGGTAAGCAGCACGCTAAATGCGGCCCACCAGGCTGGCATTGACGCAAATGGTAATCCAGGTGTGGCCTTGCTCAATTTCAGCGGCTCTGCCGCCGACATGACTGCAGCAGCGTTGACGACCGCTGAAGTTTCGGCGGCAAACGGAACGAGTAGCAATGGCAATGTCCTTGCCTTCAATGCCGTCCGCGCCAGCAGCGGGATTGAACAGAATATTACTGCCTTCATCACGCAACAGGCACAGGCTGCGGCGGCAGCACGCGCGCAGGAAGCAGCCGCCAGCGGTCGGCGTGACGGCGCATTTGCCGCCCGTGATGCCATCGGTGCAGTCGACCTTGATCGCGAAGCAGCAGATCTCTTGCGGTTTCAGCAAGCCTATGAAGCCGCCGCCCGCACCATTCAGGTCGCACGGGAAACCATGCAGACCATGCTCAACATCTTCTGAAGGCCAACGCGATGATCAATGCAACCGGAAACCGCATGACTCAAGAAGTGGCACGCCAGTCACGACTGGCGTCGCAAATTGCGGCCAAGCAAACCCAGATATCCACCGGCAAACGTCTTCAACGGGCCTCTGATGATCCAGCTGCCAGTTCACGCATTTCAGACCTTACCCGCGCGCAAACCAACGACGGTGCTCGTGCCCGCAATATCAGTCTTGGTATCAGCATGGCAGCACAGGCAGATGGCCAGTTGCGCAATATGTCGGACCTGTTGGCGCGTACGAAGGAGCTGACTGTTGCAGCCGCTAGCGCGGGCCTCGCGCCCGCCGACCGCGCGACAATGGCCTTTGAAATACGGGCCATGGCGGATGAGATTGACGCGATGGCGTCAGTAAAATCGCCTACAGGTTCAGCGCTGTTTGCAAACGGCGCTGCCAATGCGATCCGCTTTGATGATGATATCGCTTTTGCCCCCGTACCCACGCGTCAGGATATATTTGAAACCGGCGGCATTTCGATCAGCCAAATCATGCGTGACGCGGCCACCGCTATTGCGGCGAGCGATTTTGCGACGATGGGTACTGCCTTAACGGCGGTGGGTGGCACGATTGATCATGTGGCCGATGCCCAAGCGCAAATTGGCATCAACGCGTCGCGGCTCGACAGGTTGCAGGATAATGCCGCGCTAAGGGGCATAAACTTAAGCGAAGAACGATCAAAGCTTGAGGATACAGATTTAACCACAGCCATTTCGGAACTTAACAGCATGACGCTGACACTTGAGGCGGCTCAAAGTGCATTTGCACGTATCAATCGACGAACTTTGATGGATTTTCTTGCATAATACCCCGCAATAATTGGCAGAATTTGCCGTTTAATCAACGATACCAATCCGTAGGGATATAATTTTCCATGTTAGCCATTATCGGTATCATTGTCTTGCTCGTCATGGTGTTTGGCGGCTTTGCGTTGACCGGTGGCAATCTCGCGCCGGTCATGCACGCGCTGCCGCACGAAATGCTTATTATCGGCGGTGCCTGTGCAGGTGCCCTCATCATCGGCAACTCGGTCAATGATTTGAAAGCGCTTTGGGGCGGCCTGACCAAAGTTTTCAAAGGCCCCCAGCATAACAAGCAGGATTATCTGGATTGCATCTTCTTGGTCGCGAAATTGATGAAAATGCTCAAAACCGAAGGCCCGGTTGCCGTGGAGCCGCACATCGAAGATCCCGATAATTCATCAATCTTCAGCGAATATCCAAAATTGCTGAAAGACAAAACACTCATCCATTTGATCTGCGACACGCTACGGCTTGTCGTCGTGTCCTCCGGCACGCTTGACCCGCATGCAGTCGAAGAAGTGATGGATAATGCGATCAAGAATCATCATCACCATTGTATCAAGCCCGCAGACGGATTGCAGGGCCTTGCCGACGCGCTTCCTGCACTTGGTATTGTGGCCGCAGTGTTGGGGGTTGTCAAAACCATGGGCTCCATCGACAAGCCACCTGCCATTCTTGGCGGAATGATCGGCTCTGCGCTGGTCGGAACATTTTTGGGCGTGTTGTTGGCTTATGGACTGGTCGGCCCCTTCGCCAACCGGGCGCGCCAAGTGATTGAAGCGGACGCTGCGATCTATCATGTCGTTAAGCAAATGATCATCGCATCGCTTCATGGTCACCCACAACCATTGGTGATCGAAGCTGCGCGATCCGGCATTGAACACTCGAACCAGCCAAGCTTTGCCGAAGTCTTCGACGGGATGCGAGGCCGGTAATGGCTAAATCCAACGAGCCGGTTCGCCCGGTCATTGTCAAAAAAATATATGAAGCACCGCACGCTGGTCATCATGGCGGCGCATGGAAAGTCGCGTATGCCGACTTCGTCACCGCGATGATGGCGTTTTTCCTTTTGATGTGGTTATTGGGGGCCACAACCGAAAAGCAACGCAAGGCACTCGCGGATTATTTTGCACCCACTTTGATTTCCAGCAAGCAGGACGGCGCGGGCTCGACAAGCTTTTTTGGCGGCGACTCCATAACGTCGGTTGATAAATATCCTAATCGTGCCGGCCAAACGGGTACGAAAAGTATGACTATGCCGCGCGATGCCATTGGCGGCCCAAAGGAGGCATCCGGACTTCGCCAGGACAAGGAAAATTTTAAGCAGGTACGCGAGAAGCTGATGAAAAAGATCGCGTCGGACAAATCAATGAAACGATTTGCCCGCAATTTACGCATCACCGAAACGCGCGAGGGCATGCGCATTGACATGATCGACGAAGCGAATTTTGCGATGTTCGTTTCCGGCACGGACATTTTGACGCCTGATGCAATCAACCTGTTAAGTCAGGTCGCCGATACGCTGCGCGGTCTGCCCAATGGCCTCATTATTCGCGGGCATACAGATGCGCAGCCTGTGTCAGCTGGATTGGGCACTAATAACTGGCAGATTTCGTCCGCCCGGGCAGAGGCCACCAGAGCGCATCTGGTGCGGTCAGCTATATCCGAAACGCAGTTCCTGCGCATTGAAGGCGTGGCCGACCGCGAGCCGTATTTTCCCAAGAACCCCTATGACGCAAGAAACCGCCGCATGTCGATCACGCTTGGTTGGCGCACCATTTCCTAGTGCAATCAACCATCCAAACTGGACACAATTTGTTGTAAAACATGCTGATATAAAGAGATTTAGCATCCATTTCGGAACAGAAACCGGTTTGTGGCGCTACGGTTAATATTCTGTTTACTATGTTAGCCAAAATCAGCCCTAACACGTCCTTCTGTTGGGAAATTCTGATGAGCCTGAACACCATTTCAGCTAAAAATGCTACAGTCCGTTCGGTCGCAATCGAAGAATATTTGATCGGCGACAGCGCGCCAATGGTCCTGCTGCGCGACATGGTGCGGCGCGTTGCCAATTCCTCCGCCTCGGTGATGGTGTGTGGTGCCTCCGGAACAGGTAAAGAGGTCGTCGCCCGCGCCATTCATGCCACCAGCGTTCGCGCCTCGAAACCTTATGTCGCACTGAATTGTGGCGCGATCCCGGCTGAACTCATTGAATCCGAATTGTTCGGACATGAACGCGGCGCATTTACCGGCGCACAAGCCCGGCGCACTGGCCATTTTGAAAATGCCGATAATGGCACGCTGTTTTTGGATGAAATCGGTGACATGCGCTTTGACATGCAGGTGAAACTGCTGCGCGTGCTCGAAGATGGCCTCATCACTCGCGTCGGGGGCGGCACGGCGTTGCCGGTCGATGTGCGCATTATTTCGGCAACCCACCAAAACATTGAACAGGCCATCATCGACGGGCGTTTTCGCGAGGATTTGTTTTTTCGCTTGGGTGTTGTCTTGCTGCACGTACCGACGCTCGCGGAGCGTACCGAAGACATTTCGCAACTGGTCGCCCATTTTCAGCGCAGCAAAAGCGCGGATGCCGCCTGCCATTTTGATCCATCGGCGATTCAACGGCTTCAGGCGCATAATTGGCCAGGCAATGTTCGCGAATTGCGCAACATCGTCGAGCGCGCGGGCGTATTGTTCCGCGGCGAGACCATTGACGCCTTTGTCGTCGACCAGCTTCTCGGCCGTACTGCCCCGCGCCTGTCTGTGAAGCCCTTGTTCGTTCCGCAAAATGTCGCGGCAGTGCAATATACTGTAGCTACCGAACCACAGATATGGGACGCACCCATCGACCTTAAGGCACAAATCGAAGGTATTGAACTGGAGCGTATCCAAACCGCGCTTGGCCGCGCCGATGGCGTAATTTCCGAAGCGGCGCGTTTGCTGTCATTGAAACGCACCA
Organism: Sphingomonadaceae bacterium; assembly: GCA_031426075.1. Classification (GTDB taxonomy): domain Bacteria; phylum Pseudomonadota; class Alphaproteobacteria; order Sphingomonadales; family Sphingomonadaceae; genus Sphingorhabdus_B. The sequence continues at coordinate 7,642 of JANPKN010000197.1, read as the reverse complement.
CCTTGATTGAAAAAATGCGCAAATATGGCGTCGACCGCGTCGCGCATCAGTAAAATTCGACGAGCGGCTTTTTGTTTTTTTCCCGGACCTGGCGGTCTTGCTTTTGCGGCTCGCCGGCTACGCGGTCAGACGTTATGCGTTCGCCGCGGATGATTGTAGCGCTCACCGTCGCAACCCGCACTTTGGCGCGCTTCTGGGTAACCCCTTCATCGGCTCCGGTTGCGGCGACCAGCAAGAGAATTGCGGACATTGACATATGGAAAGGTAAACCGCGCATTTACCAAAAGGGACAAGATATATTCTGGGTTAACAACGCTGGCATCGCCTAAAAACACGACCAACCACGGGCAAAGTTTAATGCTGTCCTGAATTGCGACAAGGTTTTAGCAAAGGTGAACCGATAATGCCTGTTGCGCGTACCTACTGGCTTTGCTAGGGGCCGCCTCCTACCTGTCTAGGCGCGTGCGGCCATGGCGGAATTGGTAGACGCGCAACGTTGAGGTCGTTGTGGGCGAAAGCCCGTGGAAGTTCGAGTCTTCTTGGCCGCACCAAATCTAATATTTTTCAATGCCTTACAAGCGGGTTTGGCACAGTTTGGCACAAAGGCTATTCTGTACGCCGTGCTAAAACTGCGACCAACGGTGGGTGATCTTATAAAATTGCTCATCTCCGAGCAATACTGACGAAAATATAGATTACGCTTTTAGCATCGGACAGAACCAAATCTCGTGCGGGCCGTAATTTGGGATCCAGAACAAAATTCCAATTTTCGATAGAGTGGAGTTGCGATTTTGAAGGAACATCCTTGGCGTCGGCTTCCAATTATTCCAGCCATTTAGGCCCCTCTGATCTGTTCCACAGAAGCGGTCGTGGGTATTCAGAAAATGTGCGGCAAACGAACGGCTGGAGTGATGTGGGGAGCGGACCGGCAGCTTTCAGGTGATTGAAGCCAAAAGCGGCATGCTACTTTTGGAGGACGCCGCGATCCATCGGTGCAAGTTTTGCAAGAAATCGATTTTGGGCAGCAAATGGAATGTGGTGTTCTTGCATTGCCGTCTGCAAATTTTCCACCAGTGCGTTAAGATCGTCGCGTTCGAGACCCATATCCGCGTGCGCTGTTCGCATGTCTCGGCCAGTGTAATCACAGCCCGCGGCCAAAATATAGCAGAATTGTTCAAATAATGTGCGGCGCAAGCGGACTGTGTCTTGGCCTTTGAAAATGTCTGAAATTCGGGGGTCGATAAGGCTAATATCCACGAGCCTGTCGGTTAATTTACGTATGCCCGATTTACTGCCGAATTGATAAGCCATGGACGACGATGCGAAGGGTTTTGCGCCCGCATTTTCGTTGGTTTGCACATATGGGTCGACAGCGAATTCGCCAGTGACGGGATCGGGGCGTTCCTCCGGCATCTCCAGCTCGGCCACGACTGCGGCCTCGTCGACCAACGTGGAAGGTTCCAACTCAGAAGACGACTGGATCAGAGCCAAGACCAACAAGAGCTCGTTCATAGGCATCATCAAAATGCGGCTTGCAAAGATAGGAACGCGCCGCGTTGTTTGTCTTGTATGGCGATATTACCAAGGTCCGCATATGCAGCGGTCAGGGTGAAGTTATCGTTAATCGCCCATGCCGCAAACAAGTCCATCGCGCCGCTTTCAGCGGCGAACGATAGATTATCGGGCTTCGTCCGATACTCGCCGCCGACCAGAAAGTTACGCGAGAATTGATAGCCCACAGAAGCTTCGAATTCCAGCGACCGGTCCACCTGCTTGTCGCCGCCAAAGCCCAATAGGCCAAACTGGTTCGCACGCGTAAGTCGTGCCGTGCCGTTCAATAAGACTGAATGGGACAGGACCAATTTCGAGGCGCTGATGTAAAAGTCGATGTCTTCGCTCCGGGACGCTCCAACTAAAGTCACAACGGGTGCGTCGAGGTTTTTGCGATAATTCGCGCCAACGGAAATTTGCGGCAGAGCAGGCGCGCCATATACCAAATCGCCCGCTAAACGCAGTTTTGCCCCGTAAATGTCTTGATTGAGTTTGAACCCTCGCCCGAGCCCCAGCGCTGTGCCGACGGCCTTGGTATCAAAATTATGCCGCGCGTAACTAAGCTCGAGGCGGTCAAATAAACCAATAGCAAATCCATGGCTTTGTAGGCGGTAATCAGGCAGTTCAAGCAGGGTGACATGTGCCGACACGCCAAGACCCTCTTCGGTGGCCTTTCCAGCGATAACAGCCCAAGTCGTCAAGCCGCCGCCTGACGATCCGTCGACTGAAGCCACGCCGTTGGTCAATAGGAGTTTGCCGCCATTCTCCAGATCCCGACTGTTCGCCTGCGCGGAAACTGCACCGGTCGAGACTGCAATGATTGAGGCAATAAGCCAAGTATGTCGTCTGCGCAATTTCATCGCATCTTTCGTCCGAATTTACATGCCAGACCTATACGCGGGTCGTAAACGGAACGTTAACCACGCCACTTGTTTTCGGGTGTGAAAGTTTAGCCAAGCGTTAAGTATTTGCTGGCAGACGGGCCGCATGCAAAAATTCGCGCTGTACGTCTTTACGGTTATCACTTGTTTATCATTGGGTGTCGCTGCAATTGGTGCAGCCGAGTCTAGCGTCTCGGTCACCATCAAGGATGCACGCGGCTTGCCGGTACAAGATGCCGTGGTGATGATCTACCCTAAAACCGTCACAAACAAGTCGATGCGATTTGGACCAAGCGTCATGGCACAGCGCGATCTGGCCTTTGCGCCCGGGACATTGATTGCTGCCAAAGGATCATCGGTCAGCTTCCCCAATTTTGATCGGGTCCGGCACAGCGTTTACAGCTTCTCAAAAGCAGCACGGTTTGAAATCAACCTATATGGCAAAGACCAAAGCCGGTCGCAGAAATTCCCTATAGCAGGTAGCGTGGCATTGGGCTGCAACATCCATGATAACATGCGCGGCTATATCAAGGTCGTCGACACGCCCTTTGCCGCCAAGACTGACCGCAATGGGGCGGTGAAATTTAACGGCCTAACCGTTGGCGCCGCCACCGTAAAAATTTGGCATCCACAGGCCCGTGCAGCTAATAATGAAGTTGCATTTAATACCAGCCTGACCGCAGGTGGAAATGAGCGTCGCTACACAATGAATGTGCGGCAAGACTAAAGTGCGTTTTCCCAAAACCATCAAGTTCAGCAGGCTTCGGCATCGCATCACAGCGGCTTATGCAGCATTGTTTGTGGCGATCGCGACCCTACTACTCGTCATCGGCTCCTATAGCGTAGAGCATTATGCCGAGCAAACCATTGCAAAGGATATGAGCGCAAACGCGGCCGTATTTGACGAAATCCTTGCTGCTCGGTCGCGGCAAATGCGTAGCTCAGCCGAGGTGCTGTCGCGTGATTTTGGCTTCCGTGAATCTGTCGCTTTGGGCGACGCCGGGACCGTCGCCAGCGCCCTCCAAAGCCTCCAGGACAGAGCGTCGGTCTCGTACGCCTTTGTAGTTGGGATCGATGGCAGCATTACAGGCAACGTTGCTGGTATAACGCCGTCAGAACTGGCGAGCATCACGAGCGCGCTTGATTTGGGCAAAGAAGCGGGCATCATCGCAACAGGCGGAAAGCTCGCTAGTGCTGTTGCCGCGCCCATCGAAATTCCGAACCTTGCCGGTTGGTTGATATTGGCACAGCCGCTGGATCAGGCAACCATGCAACGCCTTACCCAACTGGCGGCCATAGATCTTCAGGCCGAGGTAAAGATGGCAAGTCAGTTACCTGCAATCTTGTCAAACGCTGCGCGCGCTGAAGGAAAGACTACCGAAGTCTATATCTCTGGTGAGCGTGTACTATTCAGTATTTCGAGTCTTCAACCGTTGGGCGACCAGCTTCGACCACGCCTCTTGCTGAGTCACTCGCTTACCAAGGCGCTGTCGCAATACCGGGAAATCTACTTGTTGCTGCTGGGGCTAACGCTGGCAGCATTTGGCGCAGTCATTGCCCTGGGCGGGTTCGTCGCGAAGGGCATAACTTTGCCGATTGCTAAACTGGACGCAGCCGCGCGCAGGTTCAGTTCTGGAGAGCGCACATTTGTTGAAGTTGAAACGCAGGATGAGGTTGGCCGCTTGGCGGAAAGCTTTAACTTCATGGTTGACGCGATTGAGGAGCGTGAACGCAAGATCTCGCACATCGCGCTTCATGATATTTTGACTGGCCTGCCCAATCGCAAGCTGTTTGCCGAGCAGATGGACTTTGCACTGGCGCGCCTCGATTCAACCAGCGGGTTAGTATTAGGGTACCTCGATCTCGATAACTTCAAATTAGTTAATGACACGTTGGGTCACCCAGTCGGAGACGGCTTGTTAAAACAAGTTGCGGATCGATTGTCGCAACAACTTCCAAATAACATCGTCGCCCGCCTAAGCGGGGACGAATTTGCTATCATGTCAAGCAGCAGCGAGGCGGGCGCTGGTTCAGTCAATTTCGCACAAAAACTGCATCAGCTGTTCGACCAACCGTTCATGGTCGATGGCCACACAATACCTATTCAACCAAGCATCGGCTTTGCCATCGCGCCAAGTGACGGGCGATCCGTCACAGAATTGCTCAAGAATGCCGACTTGGCGCTTTATCGTGCAAAGCAAGAGGGTAAAGGCTGCTATCAATTTTTTGAGCCTGCCATGGACGAGCGAGCCCGAAAGAGGCGGCAAGTTGAAGTCGATTTGCGTAACGCGATCAAGACGGGCCAGTTCGAGTTATATTATCAGCCGCTGTATAGTTTGGAAAAGGAGCAGCTTACTGGCTTTGAGGCATTGCTGCGTTGGATTCACCCGGAGTATGGGTTGGTAAATCCGCTTGAGTTTATCGGCATCGCTGAGGAAACAAATTTGATTATTCCGATCGGCGAATGGGTCATCCGCGAGGCGTGTCGTCAGGCTGCTTTATGGCCAGAAGGCCTGCGCATGGCTGTCAACATTTCGCCGCTTCAGTTTCGCAGTGCAAATCTAAGCAACGTCATCATCCAGTCACTGGCCGCGTCAGGCATCTCGCCAAATCGACTTGAGTTGGAAATTACAGAATCTATATTTATCGAGAACGTGGAAAATACTCTGAAATGCCTGCATAACCTGCGCAACGTCGGCGTCCGCATTGCGCTGGATGACTTTGGGACCGGCTATTCTTCGTTAAGTTATCTACGGTCCTTCCCGTTTGACAAAATCAAAATCGACCGTAGCTTTGTCACGGATTTGCAGTCCGGCGCGCCAGCCTCCGCAATTATCCGCGCCATCACAACATTAGCAGACGCGCTGGGAATGGAAACGCTGGCGGAAGGTGTGGAATTCGAGGAGCAAGCAGATTTGTTACGCATTGAAGGCTGCCAGCAAGTGCAGGGATTTTTCTACAGCCGCCCAGTTCCCTCCCGCGAGGCATCTGCGCTCATCGCACAGTTCAGTGGGGGCTTTAAGCGAGAAGTCCGAAAGGTTGCTTGAGCAACTATCTTAAAATCGTTGTGGGTGGGCGAACAGATCTGCCCGTAATAATCGAGGCGATTTAACGACCACAATGTTGTCGTTTGCCGACTGGCTGCTTTCAGAGCAGAAACGCAGAAACCGGAAATTCAAAACGGCCGCCACGGTAATGACCGACTACGCTAACAAAGCCGCCATTCAGTCAGCCAATCGGGCGTCACAAAACTTGCCACTCGTTCATCTTGCATTTTCCCACTGCCGACGACTGCTTTCGTGGATCAAATCAGGGGGTACCAATGGCTGAAATGTTGGGGTTAGGCGACGGGCAGCTTTTGGTAGCGTCATGCTCAAAGCTGCCGTCATTGTACATGAAGAATTTGTCTCGCAGTGGCCCAGCTTCAGTAAAGTTCAAGCTCAGGCGGCGGCTTTGGTAACGGCGATCCTTCAATGACCGCTTTCGCAATTTTGATGGCGCCTGCGAGGCCAACATTAGAAAAGGGCTTTGCCAAACAGCCGAGTGCGAGATCGGGCCTCGGTGCGTCTGGTGCGTTGCCTGTAAGGAATATGCAGATGACTCCGCGTTTCTGGAGTTCGGCAGCCGCGTCGAGCCCTGAATCGCCCAGCGCCAGCTGAATATCCACAAACGCAAGTTGCGGACGAGTGCGTTCTGCCTCATTTACAGCCGAAGCTACATCGTCAGCAATGCCAACAACTTCATACCCCATCGTTTCTATTAAAAACTTTAGCGATGCGGCCACGAGGTACTCGTCTTCGACAAGCAGTATTTTCATCCACTTGTACCTTTTGCACCAACGGATTTGGGATCAAGTGGAACAGTCAAGACGCTTTCTGTCCCAGAGCCATCGCTTTGAATGACCAATGTGCCGCGCATCTGAGACACCAGGCCTTTAACAATCCCGCTCCCAATACCGGGCTTTTTCTCAAACGTTGTGGCAGCGATACCAGGTCCGTTGTCCCGGATTACCAGGGTCATCTGACCGTAGACGTTATTGGCAATAACCGTCAGTTTAGGTTGTGTTGAACCCAAACCGTGTTTCAGCGAGTTCGTGACAATCTCGTTGACAGCCAATACTAGAGGGCTCGCCTGCCGTATCCCAATCGTTAGATCACCCGTAAAACTAAATTCCAAGCATACATCGTCTCTCGCTGATGAGACGACCAATTGAGTTACAACATCTTTGAGGGCGATCTTAAGATCGAAACGGTCGTGGGTCCCGCTTGCGTAAAGAAGCTGATGAAGCCGCGCTACCAGGTCGACCTTGTCCCGAGCTACCATTACAGCCGAGCGGGCTTCGCTGTCATCTATCTTCGAAGTCTCTAAAAGCAGAAATGAACTGACGAGCTGAAGGCTGTTCTTTACACGATGATTTACCTCGTGGAGAAGTACTTCCTTTCCTCGCAAAGCATCTTCTAAGGCAATTTGGGTCTTATTTAGCTGCGCCTCATGCGCGATTAAGCGATCAATCGCTCTCGCGGCAACATCAATTATAGCAATGCTGACAGCGCTTATGAAGGTGAAAAAGCCCAGTGCGACTGCTGATCCATAGGTAATCGAGAACGATACTGAACCGTCAATAAACCAGTACCACGCAGCTAGGAAAGATAGCACTGCCGATAGCGCACCCGCGCGTGAGCCAGCTAAAAACGCAGTGATTATTACCGCTGGAATGAATGTCAAAAACGGAAAGCCGGGAGGGAGTGTTTCGTCTATCCAGAACCGAAGAACAAGCCCAACTATAAACGCCGCAGAACCGACGCCGTAACCGAGGACGACGTTGCTCCGAAGAACAGAAGACCCCGACAGAAGCTGCTTTCCTGCCTGACTTCCGCTTAATAAAGCAGTATCAGCCATCGTAGTTTGTATTCTCCCTGTCAACACAGCTGGGCGCAGGCTACAGTTGTGTCAAGCAAGCGTTTGACTTTTGACAAAAAGTGGATGGTTGGCCGAAAATGAAAAGAAAACATAAAGCCCAGCTCAGTGGAATTTTGGACGGAGCTTTATTCTGACGCGAAGGGTCGGCGTAGACAAGCAAAGCGGCAACGTGTCGGCTTGTTGTCACTTGCCGTTAAAAGGTAATTGTCTGTTTCCTGTTTAATTAAACGCCGCTTTCAATTTCAAGGCCAAAATGTCCCCTTTCGTGGAGTGACTGAACTGCCGTATAT
>JANPKN010000196.1:0-4036 GCA_031426075.1 Sphingomonadaceae bacterium | reverse complement strand
CAACGTGCCATTGCCCATTTCCTGTTCAATGTCGGCCTGCAGGTAGGCAGTCATCAAATCTTCGGTAACGTTGAACGCCTTCGCAGGTATATCAGGCGATGTGTTGCGATCCAGCACCAGCGTGCCGTCCGCGATCAAGTCGCGGGCGTCGTAGCTGACGATCGGACCAAGGCCGAGATATCCCAAGTTGGTTGGACGCAGCAGTGCATCTGCAGGAATAGACAATTCCAACGCACCACCACGCAAGCGCACCAGGAACTCGTCCGGGGTAAGGCTCTTGTTACGGTCAGTGTAATTCAAACCGAATTTGATGGCAGAGAAGAAGCCGTCGACTTCCTTTTCAACGCCGACGCGATATTGCTTCAGTTCGTCTTCGATGATGCGGTTGTTGTAATACCCCGCCTGTGGCACGGTGCCACCACCCCAACCCAGCGGGTCAGTCAATTTGATCAACGATGGATTGCTGTAATCCAGACCCGGGTTGAACACGGTGCCTGACGCGCCGGATGTGAAGCTGATGGTGTCAGTCGCGCCCAAGGATTCTCCGAAGCCAGTGCCGGAATAAGCTTCAATGCTCAACTCGTTCCGGTCGGTGCGTGAGTAACCAACGTCAATGAATGCCTTCCAGCCATCGTCGCCGGTATATTCAGCGTTGTAACCAAAGGAATAGAGATCGGCCTTGCGTTGGAAGATGTCGTTACGGACGACGCCTTGAACATTGTTGAATGTGCCTGCGGTGACGAACCCGTCGGACACTGTCGCAGTTGCGGGGTTAAATGTCGTTCCAAATGCACCGAAGCCCAACGGGAGTTCGATACCTCGCTTCGACTGGTCATCTTCAAAATTCGAATAGAATGCATCAAGCGTCATGCGGACGGTGTCGGATGCCTGATATTGCAAAGTTCCATTGAGGCCGAGGCGCTTCAATTGAGTAGATGTAACATAAGATTTCGAACCGCCAATGACCGCGGGTGATGCAGCAGTACCGGAACCCGCATAACCCCAAGCGTTGAACTCTTGGAGTTGGTAAGGCTCATCAACATAGGATGCTGAAAGCGCGATACCAATGGTGTCGTCCGCAAACTGGTCGACATAGGTTGCGTTTGCGCGATATCCGTATTTCTTGGACCCTGCGTTCAAAGCGCCAAGGTCTGCGTAGGTACCACGGGCACCTACGGCGAGAACGGACTTCCCATAATCCAGCGGGCGAACCGTGCGGATGTCAATGGTGCCGACAAGGCCCTGACCGACCAGCGAGGCAGTGGGTGATTTATACACCACGACTTGGCTGACGATTTCCGACGGATATTGGTCAAACTCAACAGCGCGGTTGTCGCCTGTCGAAGTCTGCTCACGACCATTCAGCGTGGTCTGCGAGAAATCAGGTCCGAAGCCACGGATCGAGATGTTGTTCGAGCGGCCATTGAGGCGCTGCGAGGTTACACCTGGCAGACGGGCGATGGATTCACCGATCGACGCGTCAGGCAATTTGCCAATGTCTTCGGCAGACACGGACTCAACGATCTGGTCATTGTTTTTCTTTTCATTGACCGCATTTTCAAGCGATGCGCGGAAGCCGGAAACGACGATCGCATCTTCTTCGGTGTCTGCTGTACCCGCATCTTGAGCGAAGGCAGGTGCAGAAAATGCTGCAACTATTGCTGCACCAAGAGCAAGGCGGCTGGCCCCATGCCCAAATTGGCGCGCTGAATTAAACTGGAACTTGGCCATCATTCACTCCCCTAAAAGGCTCCATCCAATTTGCGCGGACAGTAACCAGCTTCGTTTCACATCCGAGCCAAAATCTGGGATGCTTTTTGTTGAATGCAAAATGCGCCGCGCCGGACGAATTGACCAGAAATCCACATACGTATTCAAAATATGCAGCCCGCACTGTGGCGTAATAGCCACACAGCACCATGTGGCGCACGGCCAAAACGCGCATCAGCCGGGTCTTTGGCGGTGCTGTTGCGCTGCTTGTCCTTTCCATCTACCTTGCAGGCGGGAGTTGGAAAGGCGCAGACCAGCGATGGCAGTGAAAGCCACATCATTTGATATTGCGCAGCTTGCCGGCGTGTCGCAGCCGACGGTGTCGCGCGCATTACGCGGCAGCCCGACCGTATCGGAACAAACCCGCCTTCGTATTGAGGCCATTGCAAAGCAGCTTAATTACAAGGTCGACAAAAACGCCTCCAACCTGCGGTTGCAGGAAACCCGGACGCTTGCTTTGTTGTTCTTTGAAGAGCCCTCTCCGGACGATACCGGTATCAATCCCTTCTTCTTATCAATGCTAGGGTCTCTCACCCGGACCTGTGCCCAGCGCGGATATGATCTGCTGATTTCGTTCCAGCAATTATCGGCCAACTGGCATGTCGATTATGAGGACAGCCGCAAAGCCGACGGCATTATCTTGCTTGGCTATGGTGACTATGAACTATACCGCGCCAAGCTTGAAAAACTCGTCGAACAAGGCACGCATTTTGTGCGATGGGGCTTTGCGGAAGAGGGGCAGCCAGGGACGACCATCGGATGCGACAACTTCCGGGGCGGAATTGATGCTGCGCGGCATTTGTTGCAGCATGGCCGCCGCAATATTGCTTTCTTAGGCGATGCGAGTAGCCATTATCCTGAATTCCAGGATCGCTATCGTGGCTCCTGCGAAGCGCAAGGTGGTGAAGGCATCGTTGCGAACCCGAAATTGCAGATAGATGCGCTCAATTCGCAAGAGGCGGGGTATGAGGCAGCGATGCATTTGATGGACAGCAAAGAGACTTTCGACGCCATATTTGCTGCCAGCGACACCATCGCAATCGGCGCCATGCGGGCATTGCGCGATCGTGGACTCGAAATACCCGCCGACGTCGCCATCATTGGCTTTGATGACATTCCAGCGGCAAGCCTTACTCATCCGCCGTTGACCACCATCCAGCAGGATTATCGCCTCGCTGGTGAAATTTTGGTGGATGGTGTGTTGAAGCAAATTCGCAATGAGCAGGTACCGACTGCGGTGTTGCCGGCAAAGCTTATCGTGCGCAATTCCTGTGGATCGCACTGACGGCGCAGCCAGCTTATACGTATGCGTAAGGCGTAAACCACTGCGCTGAGCATTGCGGGCGCGTTTATATTCTGCCAGCCTAAGTCCATAAGAATATTCGGGAGAGAATGATGGAAAAGCCGCGTCTGGGCTTTTGGGGGCTGTGGAATATCAGCTTTGGCTTTTTTGGTATCCAAATCGGTTTTGCATTGCAGAACGCCAACATGTCGCGGATTTTCCAATCATTGGGCGAAAGCCTCGACAACCTTACTGTCCTATGGATCGCAGCGCCGCTTACCGGATTACTGGTGCAGCCGATCATTGGTCATATGAGCGACCGGACGTGGCTGGGACGGTTGGGCCGCAGACGTCCGTATTTCCTCGCAGGCGCAATCATGGCGTCATTGGCTTTGTTCATTATGCCCTTGTCGCCTGTCCTTTGGTTCGCAGCGGCGATGCTGTGGATATTGGACGCGTCCATCAATGTGTCGATGGAACCGTTCCGGGCGTTTGTCGGCGACATGTTACGCAAGGATCAGCATACTGCAGGCTACTCGCTTCAAACCGCGTTCATTGGCGCAGGCGCAGTCGTCGGTTCGATCTTTCCGTGGGCGCTTGACCAATTTGGGGTCGCCAATGAAGTTGCTGGCGGCGGTATTCCTGACACCGTCAAATACAGTTTTTGGTTTGGCGGCGTCGTGTATTTGACGTCTGTTTTGTGGACCGTATTTACCACCAGGGAATACAGCCCGGACGAGCTCCGTGCGTTCGATACCGACGGCAATCTTGATACACAATCGACCGTGCGCGCGCTAGCCGCGCGTTCGGTGACGAGCGCAATTGTCTGGATTGGTGCAGGCGTGGTTGTTGCAGGCCTTGTCATGATGACTGGGCTTGAAAAGGAAATGTACCTGCTGGCTGCCTTGCTGATGGCATACGGGTTAGCGAGCATCATCGCTATCCAGCTTGCCAAATCTGGTCGTGGCAACAACATGCTCAGTG
>JANPKN010000195.1:0-2160 GCA_031426075.1 Sphingomonadaceae bacterium | reverse complement strand
AAGTCAGGCAAGACGCTGGATTTCGAGCAAGCCCGTGCGGTCTATCGTGGACTTTATACCGATATGTCAGATGGGTTTGTCGAGCCGCGTGATAGGCTCATCGCCGCAGAAATATGCCATGTGGGGCAGCCTGTAAAATGCCTTAAAAATGCTGATGGAGCGTGGGCCCCCACATTGCGGCTTTCATTATCTGCTCCTCAGATTTTCGAGATGATCGGACTTGATTCTGAGCGGCTGGTGGAGCGGTTCACGGCAGATATAGAACGCATATCCGCAAAAATCCGGCTCGTTATTCAGACGATTGAGTGACACACCGCCTTTGGAGGTCATTGTGCGTTTATGAAATCGACCACGTCGGCAACGACGGGTGCCTTTTTCCGGAACGGCCGCGCGACGGCCATGATGATGTCTGCGTGATCCACACCGGGATATATCTTTAGCCTTTGGTTGCCACCAAGCGATCCAATTTTCTCCGACAGTATCTTGCTGTTGCGTGGCTTGACCACCGTGTCCTCGTCACCCGTTAACAGCAAAAGCGGCGGCGCATTTGCGCGTGCGTAAGTAATCGGCTGCGTTTCGGTAAGGTTGGGCCATTGGCCCAGTGCAATCTTGGATGACTCGGTTGTCAGCGGCAGGAAATCATATGGTCCAGCAAGGCCAATAACCCCTTTTATGACGCCGGGGTTAAGATTGTTCGCGACAAGCCATTGTGGATCGAGTGCCGCCATCATGGCCATATGGGCGCCTGCGCTGTGCCCCATGACGAAAATGCGGTCTGGGTCACCGTGATAACTACCAATATTGCGATGTACCCATGCAATGGCCGCAGCGGTATCTTCGACAAAGGCGGGAAACCGGACCATTGGCGCTTTGCGATAATCCGCTATCACAGTGACAAACCCACGCGATGCAAAGGCACGCCCCAAAAAGCCATAGCCATCACGTTCGCCATCACGCCATGCACCTCCGTGAAAGAAAATCAGCACGGAACGACCGGATTTATCTTGGTCTGGGGGACCGTAAATGTCGAGCTTCTGCCGTGCGTCGGCACCATATGCGATGCCAGTCACGGGCGCATGTTTGAACTCGGCTACTCCAAGTGCAATCCTGTCAGCAAAATCCAGCTTTTGCGGGTCGGTCTTGGTCAAGAACCATAATCCGGAACCGACGAGAGCGAGCAGCAAGACTATAAGGATATACTTCACCATGACCTGTATCTGCCCGTCAATGCGCTGGCCCACAACGAAAAAAGGCGACCCCGTCGGAGCCGCCCTTTTCTGACAGACCGCAAAGGTAAACCCTTGCGTTTCCTGAATGATATTAACGCTTGGAGAACTGGAAGCTCTTACGCGCCTTGGCCTTACCGTATTTCTTACGCTCAACAACGCGGCTGTCGCGTGTGAGGAAGCCTTCGGCCTTTACTGCGCTACGCAGCAATGGTTCGAATTTCGATAGTGCCTGTGCGATACCATGCTTTACCGCGCCAGCTTGGCCTGAGAGACCACCGCCCTTGACGGTTGCAATGACATCATACTGACCTGTACGCTCAGTGATACCGAACGGCTGGTTGATGACGAGACGAAGTGATGGACGTGCGAAATACACTTCCTGGTCGCGTCCGTTAACGACGATCTTGCCAGTGCCAGGCTTCAGCCATACGCGGGCAACGGCGTCCTTACGGCGTCCAGTTGCATATGCGCGGCCTTGCGCGTCGATTTCCTGTTCACGAATGACAGCAGCGATCTGGGCTGGGGCCTGAACGTCGGCACCCAATGTTTCGAGATCAGCGAGCGAAGTTGCAGTTTCGGACATTATGCACCCACCTTGTTCTTACGGTTCATGGAAGCGACGTCGAGCGTCGTTGGCTGTTGACCGGCATGTGGATGCTCGGTGCCGTTGTACAAATGCAGCGCGCGCATCTGCGCACGGCCCAATGGTCCGCGTGGAACCATGCGCTCTACGGCCTTTTCAAGGACACGCTCAGGGAACTTGCCGTCCAATATCTTGCCAGCAGTGATGGCCTTGATACCGCCGATGTAACCGGTGTGGCGATAATAGACCTTGTCGGTCAATTTCTTGCCGGTGAACTTCACCTTGTCGGCGTTGATGACGACAACATGGTCGCCGCAATCAACGTGCGGGGTGTAGCTTGGCTTGGTC
>JANPKN010000194.1:0-3013 GCA_031426075.1 Sphingomonadaceae bacterium | reverse complement strand
AATATGAAGGACGCCTTCACCACTTGCCCGACGAAACCGAGGAATTGCAAAAGCGTCGTAATGCCGACAACGACACCGCCACCTACTTCAGCCAAAAAACGGTTGAGCGAAGACATGTGTGGTTTGGGAACAAGTTCGGATTGATCCACCCCGCTAATGGCGTCAATCAAGCGACCAGCGTCTTTTGCGGCACCTGTAATCTGCGCCGAATGCTCTTTAGCAGTTCGATGGACAAGCCAAGCCCCGACAGTGTCCATATGGTCGACGCCGGAAATGTCGATTTCGGAAATGGGGCCAGCGATGTCCCGCAAGCGACGATCGACCTCACCGACTGCTGCAATGGCAAAGTTGCCAGACAGCCGAAGGACTTGCCCGCCGCTGGGCAGTTCTTCAGCTGTGAAGTCCGCAGGATTAGCCATGACCATATAACTGGCTTATAACGGGAACTATCACAAGCCTGTAGACTTCTTGTGTAAGATTATGCCTTTAATGATATGATGACTGAACCCAAAACAACCCTGTTGGCCATATATGACATGGACAAGACTGTGACGCGGCGCGCGACCTATAATGGGTTCCTCCTGCATATGGCTTTTAACAAGTCACCTTGGAGATTGTTCCTTTCACCGCTGTTGCCATTTGGCTTGGCGCTCTATGCGCTGAAGATATGGGACCGCGCCCGGCTTAAGCAGTTTTCGCAGGTTTTGCTGATAGGCAGGCGGGTGCCAAAAGCGCGGTTTGCCAAATATCTGGAAAGCCATGCTGATCTTGTGGTGGGTAAACATGTGTATCCGCAATTGCTGGCGCGCGTGGCCGAGGAAAAAGCGGCTGGCTATCGTCATGTCATGGCGACGGCGTCTTACCGGTTATATGTCGAGGCTATCGCCAAGCGGCTTGGCTTTGATGATGTCATTGCGACGGACCTGTCAACCGACAGTAGCGGGCATGTGCTGGCCCGCATTGACGGGCACAATTGCTACGACGCGGCAAAACTTGAATTGGTCAAAGTCTGGATGGACAGCCACGGCCTTGACCGCGCGAACTGCCACATTCGCGCTTATTCAGACCATGTTTCCGACGCACATTTGCTCAGCTATGCCGACGAACCCTTTGCCACCAACCCGCATGGCCCACTTGCGCGGCTGGCGGAGACGAAAGGTTGGCCAATCCTTGACTGGCGCGTGGCTCAAACCTGAGCCAGCGCCTGTTCGAAGTCCGCGATCAGGTCGTCCGGGTCTTCAATGCCGATCGAAATACGCACCAGATTGTCGGTGATACCAAGCGCGTCTTTGCGCTCCTGAGGCACGGACAAATGCGTCATGGCTGCTGGGTGGCTGGCAAGCGTTTCGGTGCCGCCAAGGCTCACGGCGAGCTTGGCGATTTTTAGGGCGTCCAGGAACTTAAAACTTTCGGCCTCGCCGCCCTTGATGAACAGCGAAAATGTGGAGCCAGCGCCGGTGCAATGGCGATTGAAAATATCCTGTTGGCGCGGATCATCAATCATGCCCAGATATCCAAGACCCTCCACCTTTGGATGTGCCTTGAGATATGCACAAACCTTCGCCGCATTTTCGCCAGCGCGAGTCATCCGCAGCTCAAGCGTTTCCAGACTGCGCAACAGCATCCATGCCGTATTCGGGTCGCAAATGGTGCCAATGACGTTGCGCATCGGCCGCATGATGTTGATCAGGTCTTGGTTACCCGACACGCCGCCGGCGACCAGATCGGAATGGCCCCCTGCATATTTGGTCAGACTGTAGACGACCAGTTCGGCGCCTTGCTTGATGGGTTGCTGCCACAATGGGCCCAGAAACGTGTTGTCGATGGCAATCGCCGGTTTCTGCTCGCCCGAAAACGCAGCATCGCGTGATGCGCGAACCGCTTCAACGTCGACAAGCGCGTTGGTCGGGTTGGCAGGACTCTCTAGGTAGACAAGCGCAACCTTGCCGCCTTTTTCCGCAGCCAGGGTCTTTGCACGGTCAAGGATATTGTCGATTTCTTCGCGCGTTGCGCCAGCGGGGAAATCGACAAAGCCAACACCAAAGCGCGCCAAAATGCGCGCGATCAAGGTTTCGGTCGCCGCATATAGCGGCCCGGAATGCACGATGACATCATTTTGGCCGACCAAGGCCAGCAACATTGTTGCAATCGCCGACATCCCGCTGGAGAACACAAGGCAGTCGTCTGCCTCGTCCCATACCGCCAGACGATCCTCAAGTATTTCCTGATTTGGGCCGTTGAACCGACCATATACAAGGCCATCAGCTGGCCCTTCGCGCTTGCCGGTAATATGCTCGAAGAATTTCTTACCCGCCGCCGCACTTTCGAATGCAAAAGTCGAAGTCAGGAAAATAGGCGGTTTCAAGGAGCCTTCGGACAAAGTGGGATCATAGCCATGACCCATCATTAGCGTCGAAGGTTTCAACTTCCTTCCGCCAATCGTTTCAATGTCAGCCTTGGGCTTTCGGCGGTCGAGGGGGGTTGTAATTGATGGGGTATTCGGATCGGTCATGGGAATCTCCTGATGACCAAAGCTACAACATAATTCGTTACAATTGAAACTAAATTACAACATTCGTAACTGACCGACGAGCCAGACGGCCCCCACAATCAACGGTATTCCTGCTAAATCAAGGAGAAACCCCGCCTTCACCATTTTGGGCAAGGCGATATGTCCGCTGGCCCATGCGATGGCATTTGGCCCAGTGCCCGATGGCATCATGAAGCCCCAGCTTGCAGCCATGGATGCCGCCATCGCCATGAGCCACGGGTCGGCGCCCGTCGCGGCGACAAGACCAGCCACTACAGGCAGCACGCCACTGGCGGTTGCGACATTGCTGGCAAATTCGGTAATCAAAATGACCAAAGCAGTCAGCGCCAGTGCAATAATCACGGGATGCACCACAGACAGTGGTTCAAGCGCCTCCCCAAGCCATGCCGCTAGCCCTGATTGCGTGATGCCCGCCGCGAGGGCCAAACCACCCCCGAACATCATAATGACGCCCCACGGGGC
>JANPKN010000193.1:0-6473 GCA_031426075.1 Sphingomonadaceae bacterium | reverse complement strand
GTAGAACGAACAACGGTGGAGCGGCCCCTTCCAGCCCGAAATATCGCAAGCTGCCTTATAGAATTGGAACTGTAGAATGCGGGCGAGGAAATAGCGCGTGTACGGAGTATTGCCGGGAATATGGTATTTTGCGCCCGCATCAAAACGATCCGCTGCACGCTCAACAGGCGGAACGATGCCTTGATATTGCAGGCGCAAATCGGTCCAGCCCTTGTTGTAATTGGCAGGCGTGATTGAACCGTTGAATACGCCCCAACGCCATTTGTCGATCAGCAAACCAAAGGGCAGAAACGCCACCTTGTCCATCGCTTGGCGAAGCAACAAACCGTTGTCCTTGTCCGCGCCCGGAACCTTTGCCGGATCAAGCAAACCAATCTGAACGAGATAATTGGGCGTAATCGACAACGCAATTGCGTCGCCAATCGCTTCATGGAAGCCATCATTGGCGCCATTCAGATATAGATAAGGCTGCTTGTTATAAGCACGCTGATAATAATTATGCCCAAGCTCATGGTGGATGGTCACAAAGTCATCGGTGTTGACCTTTATGCACATCTTGATGCGTAGATCGTCGACATTGTCGACATTCCACGCGGAGGCATGGCAAACGACTTCACGGTCGGCTGGCTTGATGAATTGCGCACGATCCCAAAAGATTTTGGGCAGTGGTGCAAAGCCAAGCGAGGAGAAAAAGCCTTCGCCCACTTTCACCATGTCTTTTTCAGCCTTGCCACGGATTTCGCTGAAATCTGCCATGTCAGTTTGCTTATAACCCTTCGCGACCAAAAGCTCGCCAATGTCATATCCGATATCACCTGACCCTGCGGGCGCTACCACATCGTAGATGTTGCCCCATTCCTGCGCCCACATATTTCCAAGCAAATCTGCGCGGATTGGGCCGGTTTTGGATTGGACGGTATCGCCATATTTCTTGTTCAACTGTGTGCGCACATAGGTGTGGAGCTCATCATAGAGCGGCTTTACCTCAAGCCATAATTTGTCCGTCAGCTTGGCAAAATCGTCCGCTGGCATGTCGTAGCCTGACCGCCACATCGCACCGACATCGGCATAGCCCAGTTCGGTTGCGCCCTTATTGGCGATTTCCACCATCCGCGTGTAATCCGGCCCCATCGGCGCGCCGACATTGTCGTGCCAGCTTACCCACATTTCCTTTAGCTCATCGGGATTACGGTTTGATCCCATCTCGGCCTCAATATCCGAACCGTTAATTTCCTTGCCGCGCAACGTCCCACGGCCCTTGCCATAAGCGGACTGCAACTTAGTCGAAATGGTCGCAAGTTCTGCCGCTGAACCGGGCGTTGTTGGCGCAGGCAACACGATGCCACCGCGCAGGATATCCAACTTGCGCTTTGTGTCATAAGACAGGCCCGGAAGCGCCTGATATTTGGCGGCTTCAAGCGCGTAACCGACGGACTTTTCCGTTCCAATTTCGCCATAGCGTGCCGCGATGGCGTCGGTGTCGTCAGTCAGATAGGTGGAGTTAATCCAGGCGACACGGCCACCTTCGATGGAGAAATCAAACAAGTCCTTTTCAACGCGCGCCACAAATGCATCGGCGTCAGCGACAGTTGGGGCAGCAGTCGTGGCGGGAGCGTCCTGCGCCATAACGACAGTGGGAACGGAAAGCGTGGCGAAGGCCAATGCGGCAATGGATACAAGATTTTTCATATTGGGTTCCTGGCAAATATTATGACGCGATGGTGAAACTTTCGGTTTGCCTCGTCAAGCCGCCCGCACCGTCATTCGTCGAATGGCCAAACCGATCAGCAAGCCAAGGAAGGTTACCAAAAAAAGAACCATTTTTATGGGCCGCAAGGTCGCGGCAATGCTTGCGAGATTGTCGTCACCGCCGGTGACTGCTGCCTGGATAAGTTGGCTTATGGTTTCGGCATAATCGGTAATGGCAAAACCTATAGCGGCGAACATGACGATCTTGCCGAGCCTCCCCAGCATCGGATGTGAGGACAACGCAAACATCCGCCCGCCGGCAAAGGCGCCCCATGCGTAAACACCGATAAATATGAGATCCAACTCCATGCTGTAGATGGCCAAGTCCATCACGCCCGCCGCCATCCAGCCTGCATGGATAGATTCAACTCGGGCCGCATTACCCGCTGCTTGATGGTCGCTAATTCCCAACGGCGACATGTCGGTGACCAACCAGACGTTTAATATGATTTGAGCAGCGAGCAGCAAAATGCCCAGTAGCCAGAACGTCCAGAAACGCCTCTCCAGAGCAGATTCCCTGCTCATGGCTACGTCAGCACCAAAGAGGCCGCCAACGCCCCCGAAATGGCATCCTCGCGCGTGAGGTGATAGGTTGTGTAGTCGTGCACCCTCCCGCCGTGTTCGCGTTGATGCTCATTCACTAGCTTGCCGCCCAATCTTTCGACCGCAGTGCGCGACCGAAAGTTCGTTGCACCGACCTGAAACACAACGATTCGAACGAACTGGAAGATATGCCGGAGCATTATCGCCTTCACTTCGCGGTTGATGCCAGTGCGCCAATAGACGGTCGCGAAGAAGGTCCAGCCAATTTCGATTTCTTCGGTCACGGGATCGTAACAGGCAAAGCGCGTACTACCGATGATGTCGTTCGTCGCTTTATCCAAAATGGCAAAGGCCCCGTGCGACGCGATGGCGTCTGCAAAGAATCCGTCAAACACGTCCCGTCTATACCGATCACGAAAGGGATGCATTGCCCATATTTCGGGGTCCGAGGCCACCGCAAACAACGCGTCATAATCGTTTGCCAATAATGGCCGAAGCATCACGCGCTCGCCAGTCAAAACCGGCTGAATGTCGAACGGCGGCTCATTCACCAGAGGTCACCAGTCAATGCCTCAACAAAGGCTTGCCCAAGTTCTGGCTTGATCACGGCGCTCATATGGTTGCCCGGAACCGTAAACAGCTTTCCACGCTGCAAAAGCGCCGCAAGTTCGGCGGCAGAGCCATTGTCATGATCCTGTTCCCCGCATACTACGCCGACCGGAAGCGTCCATGCAGCGATCTCCTCATTATGGGTGTCGACAAAGGTATCCAAGATATGCCGCAGCGCCGCAGGGTCGCCGCCAGTGGTTTTGAGAAAAGCTTCCGCCATCCACGCGGACGTGCCCTTTTCATGATGCCCCAAATTGTCGAAAATATGACGGAAATGCGCGCCACGATTTCCCGTTTGCGTTAGGCCTTCAAGCCCCATCCCCGATATAACGGCCCTGCCTGGCTGCGCGCCACGCGCCAGCATCCGCGACACAGTCCGTCCGCCAAGCGAATATCCACCAAGGTCATAATCCGTGATACTTAAATGCGCCAGCAATGCGAACTGGTCATCTGCCAAGATATCACGCGGATAATGCGCGGGTTCATGGGGTTTATCGCTCAAGCCATGCGCGCGCAGGTCGGGCATGATAACGCGAAATCCGGCATCGGCTAGCGCCGCCGCGTGGCCGTATTTGATCCAATTGGTATCCGCTTCTGACATGAATCCATGGAGGAGCACCAAAGGGCGTCCTTGTCCGATTTCCCGCCATGCGATTTTGACGCCGTCGATGGCCTGAAAACTGTCGCCTGTAATCATTAGTTGGCTCTTGGCTAATGTGAAATTTATGGCCTGCTATTGCCATGCGCCTCTCTATCAGGAAAGTTTTTTCGATATTCTGCAGTGAACTTAGCGATGCTTGCATATAATAAGCATAGCTATTATATTGACGACATGAGTGATGATATCGGTTTCCTGCTCGGTGATGCTGCACGCCTGCTTCGGCGTTCGTTTGACGAACGGGCGCGAGTCATGGGTGTGACACGCCCCCAATGGCGCGTGCTTGCTTTGCTGAAACGCTTTGACGGAAGCACACAGGTGACGGTGGCGGACATGCTCGATGTGGAACCAATCACGCTCGGCAGAATGATTGACCGATTGCAGGATGCTGGCCTCGTGGAGCGCAGGGCTGACCCTGCAGACCGCCGGACATGGCGCCTTCATCTTACGCCGGAAGGCGAACAAAAGATTGAGGCTTTGCGCCCAACCGCCCTTGCGTTGTTTGATGACGCGTTGGCCGGATTGGATGCAGCCCAACGTGCAGAGCTGGAAGCCATGTTGAATATTGTTCGTGCAAATTTGACCCGTAAACCGCTTGAGGTGTCACATGGCTGAGGCTGACCCGCAAATTAATGTCCAGCCCCATATTTCCTCAAAGCCACACCGTTTCGTGCGTCTGGCGCTGATGGGTTCTGTTCCGTTGCTGCTAGTGGGCGGAGCTACTGCATATTACATCGCCAACGACCATTATGTTTCGACGGACAACGCCTATGTCCAACAAGACAAGGTCTCAATTTCCGCTGAGGTAGGCGGACGCATCGTCGATGTCGCTGTCCATGAGAATGACGTTGTCAACGAGGGTGATCTTTTGTTCCGGATCGACCCTGCACCCTATCGCATTGCGATCGAACAAGCGGATGCTGCGATTGCCGCTGCTCAAGTGCGCGTGTCGTCACTTCAGACCGAATATCAAACTACCGGCGTGGATATCGAGAGTGCGCGTGAAGACGTGGCATTCTATGAAAAAGAATATCAGCGGCAATCCTCGCTGATGCAGGATGGCTTCACCACGCGCGCGCGATTGCAAGCTGCCGAACATGCACTGTCCGATGCCCGCAGCCGTGTCGCCTCGGCGGAGGCGGACGCCAGTAAGGCACGCGCGGCCCTCGCCACAGGATCAGCCGCCCCCGGCATAAATCCCGCAATCAAGGCGGGGCAAGCGCAGCGTCAACAGGCCGCACTCAATCTCTCGCGGACGGAAGTCCGCGCGCCTGTTGCCGGCGTCGTCAGCCAGGCCGACCGCCTTCAACCCGGCCAGATGATGGTTCAGGGCCTGCCCGGCCTAACCATCGTCGCCAGCAACAAAAGCTGGATTGAAGCAAATTTCAAGGAAACCGACCTTGCGCATATGCGGGTTGGCCAACCTGCCGAAATAACCTTTGATGCTTATCCTGATCTAAAACTACGCGGCAAGGTGTCGAGCATCGGCGCTGGCACGGGGTCAGAGTTTTCCGTCCTCCCCGCTCAAAACGCCAATGGCAATTGGGTGAAGGTAACTCAGCGGGTACCGGTGCGGATATCGATTACCGACAGGCCAAAGCGTGCGATGATTGCGGGGCTGTCGGCACATGTCCGCATCGACACCGATAAGTAATCCGCTCGACCAACCGGCCTATCCGGTCAAAAACAGGGCGCTGCTAACGCTTGCGGTCATGGGCGCGACGATCATCCAGATTCTGGATTCGACCATCGCCAATGTGGCCATACCACATATGCAAACCAGCCTTGGTGCGACGATGGATACCATTACATGGGTCCTGACGAGCTATATCGTTGCAAGCGCCGTTGCGATGCCCATAACCGGATGGCTCGCCGACCGGATTGGCTCACGCAACCTGTTTCTGGGGGCTGTTGCCGGTTTTATCCTCGCGTCAATGCTCTGCGGGATCGCGACCAGCCTGACGGAGATGGTTGCGTTCCGCATATTGCAGGGCGTATGCGCGGCCTTTATCGGGCCGCTGTCCCAAACCATCATGCTCGATATAAACAAGCCATCTGAGGCACCGCGTGCGATGTCGATCTGGGGCATGGGTATCATGATCGCGCCGATATTGGGCCCCATGATCGGCGGCTGGTTGACCGAGAATTACAACTGGCGCTGGGTATTTTACATCAACTTGCCAATCGGCATTCCGACGCTGGCCATATTGTGGTGGCTCCTTCCCTCTCGCCCGATTAACCGCCGTGAACTTGACCGCTTTGGCTTTGCGATGCTTGCCATCGGCCTTGCGACATTGCAGCTGCTGCTAGATCGTGGGCAACAGGAAGACTGGCTGGACAGCTGGGAAATAATCATTGAACTGGTCATCGTGTTAGCTGCACTGTGGATGTTTGCGGTTCACCAGATGACGACGCGCCGCCCGATGTTCGAACGTCTGCTGGTCACCGACCGCAACTTCTTTATTTCACTGAACATGATGCTGCTCGTCGGCATGATGATGTTCGGCATATTCGCATTGCTGCCACCGATGCTCCAGAATCTCTATGGCTATAGCGTATACGACACTGGCGTGCTTCTTGCGCCGCGCGGTGTGGGCATATTGGTTGCGATGTTCATCGCCGCAAAATTGGGCAAAAAGGTTGATCCGCGTGTCCTCATTTTCAGTGGCTTCCTTATGACAGCAGCGTCAATGTGGATCATGACAAGCTGGTCGCTAAACATGGACTGGCACCTGATCGTCTACACTGGCCTGTTTCAAGGCTTTGGCATGGGTTTGGTCTTCATTCCGCTCAATGGTGTGGCATTCTCGACGCTGCCGATGCGGATGCGGACCGACGGCTCAAGCCTGCTCTATTTGTCCCGTAGTCTCGGCGGGAGCTTTGGCATATCCGTCATGACCACAATGCTTGCCCG
>JANPKN010000192.1:0-2408 GCA_031426075.1 Sphingomonadaceae bacterium | reverse complement strand
GCTGTCGGTCAGCGCGCGGACTTGTCCGCGATCCTCGATATTGCGTTTGAACAGGATGTAGCCTGCTGGCTCGACATCGCGAAACAGGCGTTTTTCGTCATCCGTCAGGGTCAGGCCCGATAGGCCAAAAATTACCGGCTTCATGGCGCGGACGCTAAGCCCGCCGCCGCCCCAAGGCAAGCATGGAGCGGCGGGAAGTGGCGCTTAAGCTGTGTATAATTAACGGATTGCGCCGAGAAAATCGAGCTTGCCCAGCGGCACACCCTTCATCCGCAACAGGGCGTAGGCCATGCTTAGATGGAAAAAGAAATTGGGCATCGCAAAGCCGTGGACGTAACTGCTGCCTGTGAACGGGATGTCGCCGCTTGGCGTGGTGAGCACGACGTTTGCATCTTCGCGACCTTCGAAGCCATCAGCCGATGCCGCTTGCAGAAAGGCAATTGCCTTGGCAACGCGGGCTTGAACATCGTCGAAGCTGGCTTCATCGTCAGCCCATGGTTGGTTTTCGACTTGGCCAACGCGAACCGCCACAAACTTCGCGGTATCGGTGGTCATCTGCACCTGCTTCGTAAGCGGGGCCATGTCGTCGATCAGACGCGCATCGAGCAGTTCGGATAGCTCCATGCCCTGCTCAGCGGCAAAAGCCTTGCCCTTTTCGAGCATGACGGAAAGGTTTTTCAAACCACGAATGAAAGCGGGAACGGAGACATCGTATAAAGCTGGCATGTTCTTCTCCTTTAGAAGTTATGCCCCGCTTAAGTTGCAAACTGCAACGCTTCAATGGGAAAAAGGGGTTGTGGTGCGTCTTACAAAGAGGGGGTGTCGTTGCTACTTCGCTTTCGACCGCCGCCGTTTCCCCAAATTCGTTATCCTGAAACAAGTTCAGCATGACGAGAGAAAGGACCTTGTCTTCTCATCAACTCCGCTATTTAGCCGATCAGCATTACTGACATCAGCTACCGAACGATCAGGCAGTTCTCACCCGCAGCCTTCAACTTCGCACAGAGCTGCTGCGCTTCCGACGAATTGGCAGTAACGGCCTGCAAGCGGAACACCGTGCGGCCGCCCTCGACATTGGCTTCGGCGATCTTGCGGTTCATGCCGGAAAGAAATCCAAAACGCTTGTTCAGCCCGGCCCAGGCAGTGTCGGCCTTGGCAGAATCGCCGAACGCGCCCAACTGCACCATCACGGCATTTGCAGGCGTGGTGTCGGTTTTTGCAGGGGTCGCTGGCGTCACAGCGACGGGCTTCGGTGCCACAACTGGTTCGACAGGCGGAGGCGCGAGCACCGCGCCGGTTTTCTGGCCTTCGCTGGCGGCGAACGCGGAGTCGCCCTCACCTTCGAAGCTTTTACCGCCGGCATCCACCGGCTTTTCTTTGTAATTGCCCTTTGGCGCAGCGATCAATTCGCCCGTGCCATTCGCGCCGCCAGATTGGCCGCGCTGAAACCAGGAAATGCCGCCAACAATCGCTGCGAGCAATAGCAGGCCACCGAGCACCATAAGCGCAACCTTCAACGGCGAACCGCTCTCCTGCGTCTCATAGCCGTCAGCGGTCTCAAGCCAAGGCAGACGATCATTGTCGTCGAGATTCAGTCCATCATCGTTGCCGTTAATCACGCCAGTTCCCCGTCACTACATGTTGTAAGCGGCTTCAACCCCCATCAGCCGCAATCCATTGCGCAATACTTGCCCGATATTGTGCGCCATGAAAAGCCTTGCGCCCGTCAATCGCGGATTTTGTGCCAATATGAAGCGCTTGTCGGGCTGGTCATTGCCCAGGTTCCAATAGGCATGAAACGCCGCCGCCAGATCATTGAGATAAAATGCGATTCTGTGTGGCTCGCCAGATTTCGCGGCAGCCTCAACGATGCGCGGGAAGTTTGCAGCCTCACGAATGAGGCCGATCTCCGCATCGCCCAGCATCGCGACATGCGACCCATCGGGACCAAGGCTTTCGAGTTCAGCCTTGCGCATGGTCGATGCAATCCGCGCATGGGCATATTGCACATAGAATACAGGATTGTCCTTCGATGCCTCAACCACCTTGGCAAAGTCGAAATCCATCTGCGCGTCGGATTTGCGCGTCAGCATCGTAAAGCGGACGACGTCCTTGCCGACCTCTTCAATCACCTCGGCGAGCGTCACAAAGCTGCCCGACCGCTTCGACATTTTCACTGGCTCACCGCCACGCAGCAGGCGCACCATTTGCACGAGCTTGACATCGAAATCGACCTTACCATCGGTCAGCGCGTTAACGGCGGCCTTGATGCGTTTGACCGTACCCGCATGGTCCGCGCCCCAGATGTCGATCATCGCATCGACACCTTGGCTTTTCTGGAAATGATAAGCGAGGTCAGCGCCAAAATAGGTCCAGTTGCCGTTCGATTTCTTGATTGGCCGGTCCTG
>JANPKN010000191.1:0-4165 GCA_031426075.1 Sphingomonadaceae bacterium | reverse complement strand
GCTGAACGGCTATCGGAGCGGCGGAATTGTTGAAAACCTGCGACATCCGCAAGCACATTCTCAATGCGTCCCGATGCCTCGCTGGTCAGGCGCGCGCGGTCGATTTCAACCGAGCCATAAGCAGGATCGCCCTTTGTCTGGCCGAGGCCTTTGCCCGTCACGACAATGATCCGTTCGGCGGGTTCCTGCGCATAGGCCGCAGGCGCGCCGATGGCGATTGCCACAGCAGATGTCCGAACCAAAAGGGTAATCATGGAGGCTCCTGGAATAGAGAATTTAAGGCGTCTTGGGTGTTCTGCGTCCCATATATGCACCGTCGCGCTTATTTGAAATATAATAAGCCGTGGTTGCAATAATGTACTGACACGCGCATTGAATGTTCAAGGAATCAGGAGAATCTACATGCGTCAAATCGATCATTTCATCAGCGGCGGCGCTGGCACCAGCTCGGCACGTTTTGGCGATATTATGGACCCGAACAATGGCGGTGTGCAGGCACGGGTGGCCTTGGGTGACGCAGCCGTTCTGGAACGTGCTGTGCAAGCAGCACTGGCTGCACAACCCGCATGGGCAATGACCAATCCGCAGCGCCGTGCGCGCGTGATGTTTGAATTCAAGCGCTTGGTTGAAGCCAATATGGATGATCTGGCGCATATGCTGTCATCCGAACATGGCAAAGTCATTGCCGATAGCAAGGGCGACATTCAACGCGGACTTGAAGTCATCGAATTTTGCTGCGGTATCCCGCATGTGCTGAAGGGTGAATATACCCAAGGCGCTGGCCCGGGCATTGATGTCTATTCAATGCGTCAGCCCATCGGCATTGGTGCAGGCATAACGCCGTTCAACTTCCCTGCGATGATCCCCTTGTGGATGAGCGGCGTCGCGATTGCAACGGGCAACGCCTTCATCATCAAGCCAAGCGAGCGTGACCCAAGCGTTCCGGTGCGTCTGGCTGAACTGTTTATTGAGGCGGGCTTGCCCGAAGGCATTTGCCAGGTCGTGCATGGCGACAAGGAAATGGTCGATGCCATTTTGGATCACCCAGCCATTGGCGCGGTGAGCTTTGTCGGCTCTTCCGACATCGCGCATTATGTTTACAATCGCGGTGTCGCCAACGGCAAGCGCGTGCAAGCGATGGGCGGCGCAAAGAACCATGGCATCGTGATGCCCGATGCGGACCTTGACCAAGTGGTGAACGATCTTGCAGGCGCGGCCTTTGGATCTGCCGGTGAACGCTGCATGGCGCTTCCAGTGGTTGTCCCGGTTGGCGATGAGACCGCAGAGCGGCTGAAGGCCAAACTCATTCCTGCAATCGAGGCATTGCGCATTGGTATCTCGACGGATGCAGAAGCGCATTATGGCCCGGTTGTGACGGCGCAGCACAAGGCAAAGGTTGAGGGCTGGATCCAGACCTGCGTCGATGAAGGTGGCGAACTTATTGTCGATGGACGCGGCTTCAAGCTGCAGGGGCATGAGGAAGGCTTCTTCATTGGCCCAACCCTGTTTGACCATGTCACGACCGATATGGAAAGCTACAAGGAAGAAATCTTCGGCCCGGTTCTGCAAATGGTCCGCGCTGCCAATTTCGAAGAGGCACTGTCGCTTGCCAGCAACCACCAATATGGCAATGGCGTCGCGATCTTCACCCGCAACGGCCACGCTGCGCGTGAATTTGCCGCACGCGTCAACGTTGGCATGGTCGGTATCAACGTGCCGATCCCGGTTCCGGTTGCGTATCACAGCTTTGGCGGATGGAAGCGATCCGCCTTTGGCGACACCAACCAACATGGCATGGAAGGCGTCAAGTTCTGGACCAAGGTCAAAACCATTACCCAGCGCTGGCCAGATGGCGGCGTAGGTGACGCAGCCAACGCGTTCGTCATTCCGACAATGGGATAAGGTATATGAAGATAGCAATTATCGGGCTCGGCAATATGGGCGGCGGTATGGCCGCAAATCTTGTTAAGGCAGGGCATGCCGTGAATGCCTTTGACCTGTCGGCAGAAGCATTGGCGCGCGCGCAGGACAATGGGTGCGCGACTTTTACGTCTGTGCGCGAGGCGGTAGCTGGCGTGGATGCTGTGGTGTCGATGCTACCCAATGGGAAGATTGTCGCGAGCGTTTTCGAAGCCGACGTCTTGGGCCAGGCACCAGAGGGTGCGATTTTGCTCGATTGTTCGACGATTGACGTTGGAACAGCGCGTCAGGTTACTGCCGATGCCGTTGCGGCGGGCTATGACATGGTCGATGCCCCGGTCTCCGGCGGAATCGCAGCGGCCAATAATGGCACGCTCACCTTCATGGTGGGCGGTACGGACACGGCATTTGCCCGTGCTGAACCGATATTGTCCGCGATGGGCAAGGCGGTAATCCACGCCGGCGCATCAGGCGCAGGGCAGGCAGCGAAGATCTGCAACAATATGCTGCTTGGCGCATCGATGATTGCGACCTGCGAGACCTTTGCCATGGCCGAAAAGCTTGGTCTGAATCTCCAAACCTTTTACGATATTTCGTCAAAGGCATCTGGCCAAAACTGGTCGATGACAAGTTATTGTCCAGTTCCGGGAGTTGGGCCAACGAGCCCTGCGGATAATGACTATCAAGGCGGCTTCGCCACGGCGCTCATGCTGAAAGATTTGAAACTGGCGATGGAGGCCGCGAATTCGGTCAGTGCCAATGTGCCGATGGGTGCACGGGCCGCTGAACTATACGAAATCTTCGACGCAGCAGGTAAAGGCGGTCTCGATTTTTCGGCGATTATCCAAAGCCTGAAGGACTAAACAGTAATCTCAGTCCAGTGCGATCCAGCCGGCGAGTTCGGCCATTGGCAAAAGGCGGTGAAATTCGACCCCAATGATCTGTGCGCTTCGCCATTTGACTGTGGCGGCGACAGAATGGTTGGGATCCATCCGAATGACAATGTTGCTGTTCATCCGCGGCGCGGCGTCACACAATAATTTGGCACCGCGCTGCGAAATATTGGACAAGACCGCGTCATACACACGATTGTCATAGGTAATGTGTGTGGACTTGCATGCTTGAAAGCGGGGAAGCCGGCTGCGCTGTCCATCAATTTTAACCGCTGGGCGTGCCAGAACCTCCTCAACCGCGATTTCGTCAGTGAATTTGACGCCGACGGTGCCGCCCTCCCGCCATACGATTTCACCCGTTAATTCCTGATCATCGAGCAGAGCCACCGAAATTTGGTGCCCGACTTCCAACGGAAACAACGCATCGATCATCATGCCGCCAGACGACACATCGCGTACCATGCCCAGACATTCGGCATGCATTTGAATATCCTTCAGTCGTGCGATGCGCATAACCTTAATATTGCGCGTATGTTCGCGACGATCGGATTGCTCGTTATTATCGGGCAAAGGTGCCGAGTCGGGCGAAGAGTCCAAGGAACGGGCCATATTTATTTCCATCGCATGTCTATACCGCGCCAAAATCTAACATTGTGAATGACAAGTGTGGTTAATAATCTCGAACGGCATCAGGCAGCAGGATTGCAAAGCACTAAGAAAACATATTAGGACTGCCGCACGTTGGTTCGTCATTCGAAATTCGGCCAGTAATGCGCCGACCCACAAATTTAGGAGTTGCCCGTGCAATCAGTGACCACGCAGAAAATCGACGACGTCCTTGTGGTTCTCGTCGACAATCCTCCCGTCAACGCTTTGTCCTGGCATGTCCGTCAGGGGTTGAAAGACAGTTTTGAACAGGGGCTGTCGGACGACAGCGTGAAGGCCATTGTCCTTCGCTGTGCCGGATCAACCTTTATCGCAGGTGCCGACATCACCGAATTTGGCAAACCGCCACAAGGGCCGGATTTCAATGCCGTCTTGAACATGATTGAAGCCGCGGACAAACCCGTCGTTGCAGCCATCCATGGGACTGCTTTGGGCGGAGGGCTGGAAACCGCCCTGGTATGCCATTACCGCATTGCCGTCCCGTCCGCGCGCCTCGGGGTGCCAGAAGTCAAGCTTGGCCTCCTGCCGGGCGCTGGAGGGACGCAGAGACTGCCTCGCGTGGTCGGAGTCGAGGCGGCGGCCACGATGTGTTCACTCGGGGAACCTTTGTCGGCTACAAAGGCAGCGTCAATTGGGCTTGTTGACCGGCTGGCAGGCGAGGGCAGCCTTGCCGACGACGCAATTGC
>JANPKN010000190.1:0-15799 GCA_031426075.1 Sphingomonadaceae bacterium | reverse complement strand
CGTTTTGCATCATCGACAGACATGATGCCCTTCAGGCAAAATTCGCCGCCCCAGTCCGACCGGACCGTTTCGGCCATTTTCCAGTCCATCGACGTATCTAGCATCGTGTTAAAATATTCTGCGACCGACACCGCGATGTTGGTGCCTGCATCCACATGGGTTTGCAGATTGGGTAACGCAAATTTCTCGCGAAACAGGTAATTTAGCGCCCACATGGGGTGGATCGCATAACTTAACACGGATGCAGGCGTGAAACGCGGTGGCGACGTAAATCCACTGCGCAGGCAACGTTCACGGTTGCCGGAAACGATGGTGTCCACCGTGAGCGCGATGGCATCGAACTTTGCGGCTTTGCATCGATCGATCATCGACACGTTCAGCCCCTTGTCCTTGTGGATATAGAGCTGGAACAGCTTTGGCGTTTTTATGCTTTCGCCGACTTCCTCAATGCTGACCGTGGCGAGCGAGGAAATGCCAAACCATGTGTTGAATTGCTGCGCCACCGAAGCAACGGCGCGTTCGCCTTGCCAATGGAACAGGCGCTGTAAAGCAGTGGGCGACAGCATCAGCGGCATACCAATGCGCTTACCCATTACGGTCACGCCCATATCGATGTCCGCGACGCCAGCCAATACATTTGGTACAAGATCGCAATCGTCGAATGATGACGTGTTGCGCACCTTTGTCCGTTCATCGTCGGCAGCGCCATCGATGTAATTGAATATGGGCGACGGCAGGCGCGATTTTGCCAAACGGCGGAAATCGGCTACATTATGACAATCATTCAAACGCATGCAGTGCTTATGACAGACCTTGCAAATAATTGCATGCATTTGGATTCTTCGCCTGCATACCGCGCTTCAGTGCCTCCATCCGCTGTGCCGACGTGCCATGCGTGAACATGCTTTCCACGGGTGCACGACCCGCTTGCTGCATGAGGGTATCGTCCCCAATTGCGTTGGCGGCGCGCATGCCTTCTTCAATATCGCCCGGTTCAATTCGGTCAGCATTTAATCCTGCCCACACACCCGCGAAGCAGTCGGCCTGCAGTTCCATACCCACCTGAAGGCGGTTGCCATCGGCCTCGCTGGATTGTGCTTGAAGCTTGCGAACTTGCCCGGCGATGCCAGCAAGGTTCTGGATATGGTGCCCAACCTCATGCGCGATGACATAGGCATAAGCAAAATCACCACCTGCGCCCATCTGCTTTTCCATTTGCTGAAAAAAGCTGGTGTCGAGGTAAATGCCTTGATCTGAGGGGCAATAAAAAGGACCCATCGCAGATTGTGCCGCGCCGCATCCGGATTGGCCACCCCCCTGGTAAAAGTTCAAAGTTGCGGGCTGATAATTCTGGACAAGCTGCGACCATGTATCTTCCGTTGATTTCAACACGCGGCAAGCGAACAATTCATCTTGCGTGTCGCAGGCGACGTTTGCGCCAGCGGTGCCACTTTGCTGCCCGCTTAAGTGCGGCGTTGTCCCTGTGCCGCCGCCAGTGCTCAGCATGCCGCTCGACATCACGAAGTAGCCAACAACTGCGATGATGGCCAATGTGCCGCAACCCAATTTACGACCAAGCAGCATCGGCAACAATCCAAATATCAGGCCCAAAGGACCGCCGCCGCCACCGCCAAAGCCCATGCCGCCGCCTGAACCTTGATCACTTACGTTGCTGCTTGGGTCAAGATCGTCGAGCCGCATGTCATTCTCCCATATTGTCCTGCGCTAACATTGCGTTTAGCGGTGCAAAGCGCAAGTAAAGTTCACCCTAAACGCAAAGGCAGTCTCCCATGTTCCTCGAAGGCAAAACAGCACTCATTACTGGATCAACCTCGGGCATTGGGTTGGGCTATGCCCGCGCGTTAGCAGCGCAGGGTGCGCATGTGATGATCAATGGATTTGGTGATACTGACGAAATCGACAGCTATGTTAGGGAACTCGCTGCAACAAGCGGCGGAAAAGCGCTTCACTCGGGCGCAGACATGACAAAGCCGGATGCGATCCGTGCGATGGTCGCCGAATGTTCTGACAAAATCGGTTCACCGGACATATTGATCAACAATGCCGGAATTCAACATGTCGCGCCTGTTGACGAGTTTCCTGACGATAAATGGGACGCCATATTAGCTATCATCCTGTCCTCGGCCTTCCACACGACCAAGGCAGCTTTGCCCGCGATGAAGGCAAAGGGATGGGGGCGGATTATCAACACTGGGTCAATGCACAGCTTGGTCGCTTCTCCATATAAGTCCGCTTATAATGCTGCGAAGCACGGCCTTGCAGGCTTTACCAAGACTGTTGCGCTTGAAGTTGCAACCCAGGGGATAACGGTGAACAACATCTGTCCCGGCTATGTCTGGACATCTTTAGTGGAAAACCAGATTCCCGACACCATGAAAGCGCGCGGACTCACGCGGGATCAGGTTATCAACGACGTGCTTTTGGCCAATCAGCCGCAGAAAAAATTTGTACAGGTCGAACAACTGGCTGCGCTTGCGGTGTTTCTGTGCCGTGAAGAAGCCAGTGCGATCACTGGCACCAACCTGTCGGTCGATGGTGGGTGGACGGCGCAATAACTCTTCGCCAGCGACCAACCTACTCCCCTCGATCAGCCATAACAGTGTCTTGCTCGCCGCTCACTGGCTGTGGCTCCGAACCCGGCAAAGCGAAGGCGGGTGGCGTATATCCTGCTTGGCTGCTTTGCCCGTCGTCGGGATTTGACGAGTTTGTCTGAGGAGAAGTGCCAAAGGGCAGACCGAATTCGGGCTGCATCGGGTTGCCATCGATTGTGGGTGCGCCAATTTGAAAGTCACTGACGGGCTCTGAATCAAATTGCACGGGTAACGGGGCGGGTGGCGGCGGCTGGCGGGATTCTAATGACGGTGGCGCCGACACTTCTGCGTTTGGTTCAACCACATTGTCGGGAAGGGGGTTCTGCTCGGGAATAATCACGGCAATGAGCCCGGCAACTGACAGCACTCCCAATAGCATTTTTAGAATATTGTCCACGCGTCTCTGCCCGTTTGTGTTCGGCATAAGCGATAACGTAGGGCCGTTAATAAAATATTAGCGATGGATCACCGTAGACCACACAAAAAAAACCGCCGGCATTGCTGCCGACGGTTAGGTGTTTTTCCTCCCCAGGAAAACTTGTAAAAATGCGGGCCTATTTTCCGCCCGCGCTGCCGAGGCGATGATACAGCCGGGCAAATTTGACCGATTCCGGCTTATCTTGAATGACTTCAAGATAATGGACCAATGCTTGACGAAGGAGTGTCAGGTCTTCGGTCGAAAGGACTGCACGTGCACGTGGTGGTTCGCCCATATCAATCGCTCCTTACGCCGCTTGGCTAAATTGGTTCATAGTGTTGTCTTTGCCGCCAGCCTTCAACGCGGCTTCGCCAGCGAAATATTCCTTATGGTCATCACCAATGTCAGATCCGGACATATTCTGGTGTTTCACGCAAGCGATGCCCTGACGGATTTCCTTGCGCTGAACACCCGCAACGTAACCAAGCATACCCATTTCGCCGAAATAATCCTTTGCCAGATTGTCGGTGCTGAGTGCTGCCGTGTGGTAGGTGGGCAATGTGATTAGGTGATGGAAAATGCCAGCTCGCTTTGCGGAATCTCGCTGGAAGTTTTGGATGCGAACGTCAGCTTCAATACCGAGTGGTGTTTCGTCGTAGATGGCGCTCATCAGGTTGGCGCGTTCGTAAGCCGAGACATCTTGCCCTTCGGCGGACCATGCATCGAACACCTGTTGACGGAAATTCAGCGTCCAGTTGAAGCTTGGCGAGTTGTTGTAGGCAAGCTTTGCATTTGGCACGACTTCACGGATACGGTCGACCATTCCTGCGATCTGTTCAATGTGGGGTTTTTCCGTTTCGATCCAGATGAGGTCGGCGCCATTTTGAAGCGAAGTGATGCAATCCAAGACGCAACGGTCCTCGCCAGTGCCGGGGCGGAACTGGAAAAGGTTCGATGGCAAACGCTTTGGACGCTGCAGCTTTCCATTCCGGTTCAAAATGACATCGCCATTTTGCGCCGTGGCTGGGTCAATTTCTTCGCAATCAAGGAAGCTGTTGTACAAATCGCCCAAGTCGCCAGCGGCGGTTGAAACGGCAATTTGCTTGGTCAGGCCAGCGCCAAGCGAGTCGGTGCGCGCTACGATGATGCCGTCTGGAACACCCAGTTCAAGAAACGCGTAACGGCAGGCGCGGATTTTCTGCAAGAAATCCTCATGTGGCACGGTGACCTTGCCATCCTGATGACCACACTGCTTTTCGTCGGACACCTGATTTTCGATTTGCAGCGCGCATGCGCCGGCCTCGATCATCTTCTTTGCCAGCAAATATGTCGCTTCAGCGTTGCCAAAGCCGGCATCAATGTCTGCAATGATTGGCACGACATGTGTTTCATGGTTTTCAATCTTGTCCATGATTGCGGCTGCGCGCGCCGTGTCATTCTGACCGCGTGCGTCGTCAAGATCGCGGAACAGAATGTTCAGTTCGCGGCTGTCGGCCTGACGCAGGAATGTATAAAGTTCTTCGATGAGTGCAGGAACGCTGGTTTTCTCATGCATGGATTGGTCGGGCAACGGGCCAAATTCGCTGCGCAACGCGGCGATCATCCAACCAGAAAGATACAAATAGCGCTTTTTGGTAGTACCGAAATGCTTCTTGATGGAAATCATCTTTTGCTGAGCGATGAACCCATGCCAGCAACCAAGCGACTGGGTATATTGTGCCGGGTCAGCATCATAAGCCGCCATGTCTTCGCGCATGATCTTGGCGGTGTAGCGCGCAATATCGAGACCAGTTTGAAATCGGTTTTGCAACTGCATGCGGGCTACCGATTCCGCGCTGATGGAATCCCAAGTTCCATTATGCGCAGCGATCTGTGCGCTGTTGGTGGCTATGAGTGTCTGATATGACATTTGGTATTCCTTCTTCCGTGGGTAGCTATATCCCGTGTTTCCAACGAATTTGGGACAATGACCAGTAAATGTTGTAATATTTGTTGTGTTATCGTCGGAAAAAAGTATCATTTATTTGTCACGTTGTAATATTATTGACAAAGGGTCGTATGGCAGAAGAGAAATTATTTGCGGGCCATGCCGTACGTAGAATTCGCCGCGCCAACGGCCTTACTCAGGGGTCGATGGCCGATGCGTTGGCGATTTCGCCATCTTATCTGAACCTGATTGAACGCAATCAAAGGCCTTTGACGGCGACATTGCTTTTGAAACTCGCGCAATCTTTCGATTTCGATCCGCGAACGTTGACTGGTGCGACGCCCGGCGGTGGAGTGGAAGCAATAAGACGCAGGCTGAATGACCCGATGTTTGCAGATTTGGCTGTCGACCGTGCACAAGTCGAAGAATGGATTGCGGCAAGCCCGGATGCGGCCGAGGCGTTTGCGCGCGCATTTGACCGTTTGTCTGGCGGCTCGCACGGGGGCGCAAGCGCAACAGGCGGTAGCGGTCAAATCGAGCCTGAAGCTATCGCATCAGCAAGGCGCGAAATCGAACGTTGGCGCAATCATTTTGCCGATCTGGACTCTCAAGCAGAATCCCTCGCCGACGAACTTCGCCTCGCTAACGCTGATCTTTACGGCGCGATTACGGAGCGATTGCGAGTAAAGCACCAGCTGTCGATTCGCATCTTGCCATTTGACGTGATGCCCGACAGGCTTCGCCGTCTCGACCTTCACGCGCGGCAGCTCCAACTGTCCGAACTCCTCGACCCCGCAAGCCGAACCTTTGCCGCAGCGTTGCAGCTAGGCATGCTTGAGGCAAAGGCTGAGATAGACGCGCTGGTTGCGGGAGCATCCTTCACCGAAAGGGCGGCGGAACGTCTCTATCGACGCCATTTAAGCAGCTATTTCGCTGCGGCTGTCATGATGCCCTATGCACGGTTTCTGCGCGCTTGCGACGCCACTGGCTATGACATCGTTCTTTTACAGAGGCGCTTTGGCGCAGGCTTCGAACAGATTGCCCATCGACTGACGACGTTGCAGCGGGTGGGGCAGCGCGGTCTACCATTCTTCATGTTACGCATTGACCGGGCAGGGCAAAGCAGCAAACGCTATGCCGGGGCAAGCGCTTCGCCCCTTGTTGCCACCGACCGCCGTTGCCCGTTATGGCAGGTGCATAATGTATTTGCGCGGCCAGGCACGCTGATGCCACATCTGGTCGAATTGGAGGACAACAGCCGCTGGTTCACTTTGTCACGCACGGTCCATCCGCAAACCGCAGTGAGCGGCTCCGTGGAGGCCGAGTTCGCGATCTGCCTTGGGCTGGACGCTAAGCTTGCCGCACCCCTAGCTGCAGCGCGCGGGCTTGACCTGACCAATGGCTTGGCGACCACGATTGGCCTTGGCTGCCCCGCTTGCACTCGCCCCGACTGCCCTCAAAGAAGCGCGCCGCCTGCTGGCCGGGTGTTGGTGTTTAATGAACGTGAAAGAGGTATGTCGCCCTTTACGTTCGATCGAAATGCCTAATCGCCCGCGAAATCCCGCACTTTTTGGCTTGTCCCGCGCGGCAGAATGATCACTTCATTCCCGTTCGCAATGATGAGCAGATTGTCGACGCCATGCACCGACACGCGGATGCCATTGGCATGAATGAGGTTGCCGTGGCTGTCATCGATGCGAACTGTGCCTGATGTGACGTTTCCATCGGCATCCTTGTCGCCAATCTCGTGCAACGCATCCCAGCTGCCGACGTCTGACCAGCCCATGCTCACTGGCGCAACTGCGACCTGCGGAGCATTTTCCATGATCGCATAGTCGATGCTGTCAGACGGGCAGGCAGCGAATCTTGCGGGGTCCGGATACAAATATTGTCCGGTGCGGGTCGCTTTTGACATGGCTTCGCGAACCGCAGCATCCATATTTGGGGCATATTCTGCCACGGCACGCAAATAGGCGTCAGTGCGAAATAGAAATATACCGCCGTTCCAAACAAAGTCGCCGCTTTCGATCATAGCTGCGGCGCGGACAACGTCGGGCTTTTCGACAAAGCGCTTTACAGCATGAACGCCCTTTCCAATCTCTCCTCCGATTTGGATGTAGCCATATCCTGTTTCGGGTCCAGTCGGGTTGATGCCATATGTGGCGAGCCAACCTTCTTCAACATGTGGCAACAACGCATCCGTCGCGGCGTGAAACGCGGTCTCATCGGTAATGACATGGTCGCTTGGCATTACCAGCATGACAGCATCCGGTGCGCTGACTGCGAGTGCCGCCAGCGCGATTGCCGGGGCCGTGTTGCGCGCGCACGGCTCAAGTAAAATGGTTGCGTCTGTAACGCCAATTTCGGCGAGTTGATCGGCAACAATTCCCGCATGCGCTGCGTTTGCGACGATGAGAGGCGCGGCAAAACGGGCCCGATTGGTTACACGCAGTACCGTCAGTTGAAACATGGTGCGCGTGTCAGTCAGCGCCAAAAACTGTTTAGGTGTTTGCGGTGTCGACATGGGCCAAAGCCGGGTGCCGCCGCCGCCTGATAATATGACAGGGGTAATGTTCACGAGTTTTCCAGCGTACAGGCGAATTAACAACGAGATCATATCGCCGATGAAGGTGCATCGGTCAAACGTCAATAAAATCGTGATCTTTCCGTGTGATGACAATATTGTGTAAAATTAACCGACACTTTACGGTTGGCTGTTAGCGTTGCCGACATGGAAGCGCCACAATGATCATGCTGTTTATTCGCTATTTACGATCCCCAGCACGTTTTCAAATTTTGCGTGCGAACTTGCCGCCTGAAGCCGCGCGGTAAATGCACGACATGCTTTTATCTCTGGCTGTCTGGGGGCATTTAACAGCGGGCGCAGCTTATACCGCGCTCGCGGTGTGGCTCGTGCACCAATATTCGGGGAAAAACCGGCCACAGGTCCTTCTGATCTTTGCAATGGCAATGACGGCCGTGTGGGGCTTTGCTGCGACCTTTGTTGCGCCGTTCAGTCCTGCCGCACAATTGGCCGAAACGGCACGTAATTTGGCTTGGCTGGGCTTCATGTTCTCACTGCTGCGCAACAGCGAGGGGCACCAACAACAGCGCAGTATCAACATGATCTATGCCGCGTTGACATTTGTGTTGATATCGCAGCCGCTATTTGACTTAGTTACCCGCTACATTGAAGTTGGATCGCCGGTGGCGGCGGGTGCACTGCAAACATCGATTCTGCTTCGGATGATTTTCGGGGCAGGCGCATTGGTCTTGGTGCATAACCTTTATTCTGTGTCGGCTCCCGAAACCCGGTGGGGCATTAGCCTGCCCATGGCGGCGCTGGCGGCAATGTGGACATTTGACCTCAATCTGTACACGATTAGCTATCTTACTGCCGAAATATCGCCAGAATTGATGTCGTCGCGTGGCATATTTATGGCGTTGCTGGCCCCGGTCTTCGTGCTTGCAAACAAACGGAATAGCCAGTGGCGGATTCAACTTTCGCGAACGGTCGCATTCCAGTCTGCATCGATTCTGGTCATTGGCGCCTATTTTATTGCCATGCTGCTGCTGGCAACGGTAATCGAAATGATTGGCGGAACTTACGCCCCTCTGGCCCAGGGAACGTTGATATTCGGCATGTCGGTCGCCGCGTTGCTGATTTTGCCTTCGGGACCATTCAAGGCGTGGTTAAACGTCATTCTTGTCAAAAACTTTTTCCAGCATCGATATGACTATCGTTCGGAATGGATGCGCTTTGCCGACACAATTGGCTTTCCGTCTCCTGATGCTGCACCCTTTTACGAACGGGTAATCAAATCGCTGGCGGACATTTTCGAAAGTCCGGGCGGATTGATTTTAGTACCCGACGAAGAAGGTAGATTGACGCTGCAGGCGCGTTGGAACTGGTCAACTGCACAAGTCCCCGCAAATTGCGTCACATCGCAAACCATGTCGTTTTTTGAATCGAGCGGGCACATATTGGCAATGGACGCGGTGCGGGCGGGCACGGACGAGCGCTGCGATCCCCGGGCGGTGCCGCAATGGTTGTATGATGAGGAACAGGCATGGGCCGTGGTTCCGTTGGTTCATTTTGGCAAGCTGGCTGGACTTGCGGTACTTTCCCGTCCGCGCTTGCCGAGGGCATTGGACTGGGAAGACCTCGACATGCTACGCACAGTTGGTCGTCAACTCGCCAGCTATTTGGCGGAAGCGTCAAGTCAACAGGCGCTTGCCGAGAACCGGCAATTTGAGCAGTTCAACCGACGCTTTGCGTTCGTCATGCACGATATCAAAAATCTGGTGAGTCAATTAAGCATCTTGGCGCGTAACGCGGAAAAACACGCGGACAAGCCAGAATTCCAAATTGACATGGTTGAGACCTTGCAGTCGTCCGTGAACAAGATGAATGAACTGCTTGCTCGGCTGTCGCAACACAACAAAGCAAAGCACAACGTGCCGCAGCCGATCAATGTCAGCGATGCCGTTATGAACGCTGTGCAGACCACTCGCCTGATTTATCCGATTGAGCCACAACTCGCACCAAATCTGTTTGCGATCGCCGATGCCGCCCGGATGGACACCATCATTGGCCATCTGGTGCAAAACGCCATTGAAGCGTCTTCGGACGGTAGACCTATCAAGATTACCACCCGTTCGCAGGGCGCACAGATTGCAATTGGTATTGCTGACACGGGCAGTGGCATGACCGAGGCTTTCGTCGCCAATCAATTGTTCAAACCGTTCGTGTCAACAAAGCCCGACGGGTTTGGCATCGGCGCTTACGAAGCTCGTGCGCTGGCTATTTCAATGGGTGGAAGTCTGCGCGTAGAAAGTCGCCTTGGCAAGGGTTCTACATTCACACTGCTGTTGCCTGCCGCAACTCAGCGTGGAACCAATTCACATCAACAGGAGGCGGCATAATATGGCTGACGTCAGACAGAAGCTTCTCATTGTCGAAGATGACCTCGGCCTCCAGAAACAGCTGAAATGGTCGTATGAAGATTTTGAGGTGTTTTGCGCATCGAACCGCGATGAAGCCCTGACTTTGTTACGGTCAGAGGAACCCGACGTGGTTACACTTGACCTTGGACTTCCGCCGGACCCCGATGGCGTAAGCGAAGGCTTTGCCGTGCTTGACGAAATGCTCAAGCTCAA
This sequence comes from Sphingomonadaceae bacterium, assembly GCA_031426075.1. Classification (GTDB taxonomy): domain Bacteria; phylum Pseudomonadota; class Alphaproteobacteria; order Sphingomonadales; family Sphingomonadaceae; genus Sphingorhabdus_B. Next base: position 5,682 of record JANPKN010000190.1, on the reverse strand, counting down.
GCCCGACACCAAAATTATCGTAGCATCGGGACACGGGGCAAAGGAAAGCGCGTTGCGTGCAATCTCGGCGGGGGCATGGGACTTTTATCATAAGCCGGTTGATATTGACGAACTGCACCTCATCGTTCGCCGAGCGTTCCATGTTCGTGCTCTCGAACTACAAAACGCGCTGCTTCAGCAACCTGATAGTGACGGCGAGCTGCTCCTCGGAACAATTCTCACGGCTTCGCCTGAGATGGTCAAGGTTGCCCGGACGATTGAACGCATTGCCCCAGCCGATGTATCGGTCATGTTGCTTGGGGCGAGCGGTACAGGGAAGGAGCTGCTCGCACGTGGACTGCACAATGCCAGCGGAAGGCAGGACAAGCCATTTGTCGCCATCAACTGCGGCGCTATTCCGGAAAACCTGCTTGAATCGGAACTGTTTGGTCATGAGCGCGGCGCATTTACGGGTGCGATCAAAACCACTGAGGGGAAAATTGAAATTGCCAATGGCGGCACGCTTTTCCTTGATGAAGTTGGCGACATTCCGCTGCCACTTCAGGTCAAGCTGCTTCGCTTCCTTCAAGAGCGAACAATAGAACGCATCGGTGGCCGCAAAACCATTCGCGTTGACGTACGGGTAGTGTGTGCGACGCACCGTAACCTCAACAAGATGATTATCGACCAATCTTTTCGCGATGACCTGTATTACAGGTTGGCCGAAGTCACAGTGAACATACCGCCCTTGGCCGCGCGTACTGGTGATGCGATCCTACTGGCGAAGCATTTCGTCAGCCGCTTTGCGCGTGAGATGAATCCATCAATCAAAGGAATGTCGACGAGTGCCTTGTCGGCAATTGATGCATGGAAATGGCCAGGCAATGTGCGCGAACTTGAAAACCGTATCAAACGAGCCGTCATTATGGCTGAAGGAAAATTTGTAACCGCCGAAGATCTTGACTTTGATGATGAGGAAGAGGGCGCCCTATTATTGAATCTTAAGGCAGCCCGCGAGGCGTCGGACCGGAAGGCAATCAGGCGTGCCATTTCGCGGACAGAGGGTAATATCTCAAGTGCTGCTAAATTATTGGGGATCAGTCGGCCGACTCTATACGACCTTCTCAAGCAATATGATTTGCAGTTGTGACGGGAATTGCGCGTGAAGCGCCTAATTCAGCGCAAGTAGATCCGCAGGATCAATGCCGGCACGTTGCATCTGCGCCTTCACTTCGGGCCAGACATTCTGGACGAAATTGTCGCGTTCAAAGCTACGCAGCTTTGCGATGGCGCCAGTGGCGACGAAAAGACCAACGCCACGTTTGACGTCGACCAACCCGCTGTCTTGAAACAATTGATATGCCTTGGCGACGGTGAGCGGGTTGGCACCCTGATCCGCAGCGAACGCACGCACGGAAGGGAGCATTTCCCCTTCTTTGTAATTGCCATCGAGGATAGCCGCAGCAATTACATCGCGTAGTTTTAGATAAACAGGCTTTGCGTCATTTTTCATTACAAGCTTACTGCCATAATACAGTAGGGCGCGTCAAGCACAGGTGAATCTAGGTAGTCACGGCCATTGGCGGATAATGTCGATTGCTACCGGCCTTGGGCGCTCTTCCAGCGGCAGTGCGGGTGTGCCAATAAAGAATAGCCCCGCTATCCTTTCGTTGCCTTCACATAGTGCTGCGTGAACGACGGGGTCGTAACTTGCCCAGCCCGTTATCCAGCTTGCGACAAAACCATGTGCATGCGCGGTGTGGAGTAGGTTCATGCCCACTGCGCCAACACTCAATTCTTGCTCCCAAAGTGGAATTTTCAGGCTCGGTCGTGGTGCAAACATCAGGACGACAAGGGTCGGGGCCATATGCGCCGGCGCAATCGCAGCCTCAATCTGGACTGGACGGGCGTCGGGGTTTGCTGTGCAGAACGCGGTCTTTAACAGTTCAGCAAAAGCCAAACGGTCGCCAATTTTGACAAATCGCCACGGGAATAATTTGCCATGATCTGGTGTGCGCGTCGCGGTTTGCAGGATACGGTCGAGCAGCGGTGCGTCCGGGCCGGGGGCAATCATATCTCTCGGCTTGCCCGAGCGGCGGGTTTCAAGATAGGCGGTGACAGACGAAAGATCGTTGAACATTCCACTCCCTTCAACGAAATTCGACCAATCCCGCAATAAAATTCTTCACACGCGCAATTTTTTCGGTAGGTTCCGGCGCAATCGTCCCTTTCAATGGGACATCAAACATAACAGAGATGAGGGGTTCGCTCGATGGCGACATCATATGCGCAGGATGGAGATGCAGCAGGGACATTCCTTGGCCATCCCAAAGGTCTTTTTGTATTATTCTTTGCCGAGATGTGGGAGCGTTTTTCTTATTACGGAATGCGCGCACTACTGATTTTTTATCTGACCAAGCATTGGTTGTTTTCGGATGAGGACTCAGGCGTCATTTACGGCGCTTATACGGCATTGGTGTACATCACGCCGGTTTTGGGCGGCTATCTCGCCGATCGGTATCTTGGGCAGCGAAAAGCGGTAACTTATGGTGCCGTTCTGCTTACCTTCGGCCACTTTCTGATGGGTTTTGAAGGTTCTGGCGGACAGGATGCAGCGTCGCTGAACATCTTCTGGCTTGCACTTGCTTTCATCATCGTCGGTTCTGGCTTTTTGAAAGCGAATATTTCGGTCATCGTCGGGCAACTATATCCACGCACCGATGTACGCCGCGATGGTGCCTATACCATTTTTTACATGGGCATTAATCTGGGCGCAGCCTTGGGTGCGTTACTGTGCGGTTATCTTGGCGAAACCTATGGCTGGTCCTATGGCTTCGGCGCAGCAGGCGTTGGCATGCTGTTCGGTCTGATCGTGTTCATAGTGTTCAAACCCTTGCTGCTTGGACGAGGCGAGCCGTCAAATCCGGAAGCGTTGAACAAGCCCGTTTTGGGCGTCAAGCTCGAATGGTTGCTTTACCTCGTCGGTCTTGTGGCTGTGGTAATTTGCTGGTGGCTGGTTCAAAATCAGGCTGTCGTCGGCACCTTGCTTGGTATCGCAGGGGCCATTCTTGTATCTTATGTTTTGTGGACCGCTGTTCGCAAGCTCGAGCCGCATGACCGCGACCGCATATTTGCAGCGATGTTCCTGATTATCGGCTCGATCCTGTTTTGGGCCTTATTTGAACAGGCCGGTTCTTCGCTGAATCTGTTTACCGATCGACATGTCGATCGCGCGGGCGTTCCGGCGTCAGTGTTCCAATCGTTAAATGCAATTTACATTGTGTTGCTTGCCCCGCTGTTCGCGTGGCTGTGGACGACACTTGGACGCAAGGGGCTTGAACCTTCGGCTGCGGCCAAGTTCGGTCTTGGCATTGTGCAGCTTGGTATCGGTTTTCTCGTTCTCGTGGCTGGTTCGGCGGCTGCCGGCGCGGATAGCATGGTACCAGTTCTGTTCATCTTCCTGATCTATCTGTTCCACACAACAGGTGAATTGTGCCTGTCGCCAGTGGGGCTGAGCGCAATGAACCGCCTTGCGCCTGCGCATCTTGCGTCGCTGATCATGGGCACGTGGTTCTTTGCATCGGCTACGGGTAACTTTGTGGCAGGCCTGATTGCGTCAGCTACAGGCTCGGAGGCAGCATCGGGCGAAGGCGCAGGGCGTGAAGTCGTCATGGCTGTCTATAGTCAGATTGGCTGGATTGCGATTGGCGTGGGTATCGCCGTCGTCGTCGTCTCACCACTGATCAAGAAACTCATGCACCTCGATACCTTGCGTGATGATGGTCACCTTGAAGGTGAGGCCGAAGCAGGTGAACCTGCTGCCGCTGGTGTTCATCCAACAAACCGGAGTTAAATAATGGCAATCCCGACTGCATTGCGCAGCGCATATCTTGTGCTGCCGCTGGCCCTGATGGCGTGTTCAAACGCCGATGGTCCAAAAACAGCTTCGTCCACACCCGCGTCCAAACCCACGGAGAAGGTCCCAACGCCGTTCCCTTCGACGTACAGGGCATATCCCGGCGTTTCGACGGCGATCCGCAACGTCACCGTTTACGATGGTGAGGGCGGCAAGATCGACAATGGCGTGGTCTTTATGACTAACGGCAAGATCAGCAGCGTGGGCGGTCCGGACACGGCCGTTCCGGCGGGCGTGAATGTAGTCGACGGCACTGGCAAATTTGTTACGCCCGGCATTATTGATATCCACTCGCATTTGGGTGACTATCCAACGCCATCGGTTGAGGCGCATAGCGACGGCAATGAAGCAACATCGCCAACAACGCCCGAAGTATGGGCCGAGCATAGCGTTTGGCCACAAGATCCCGGTTTTAGCCGTGCGCTCGCCAATGGTGGCGTGACTGCATTGCAAGTATTGCCCGGTTCGGCAAACTTGATGGGCGGTCGTTCGGTCGTCCTCAAAAACGTCTATGCGCGCACGGTGCAGGGCATGAAATTCCCCGATGCACCCTATGGCATGAAAATGGCCTGCGGTGAGAACCCAAAGCGCGTATATGGCGCAAAAGGTCGTATGCCATCAACGCGCATGGGTAACATCGCGGTGAACCGCCAGACATGGATCAAGGCGCAGGAATATAAGAAAAAGCGCGACAGCGGCAAAGAATATACCCGCGATTTGGGCATGGAAACGCTGGCTGGCGTTTTGGACGGCGACATCTCGATCCAGAATCACTGCTACCGTGCCGACGAAATGGCGCTCGTGCTCGATATGGCCAAAGAATTTGGTTATAAGGTATCCACGTTCCATCACGCAGTCGAAAGCTACAAGATCGCCGACCTATTGCGCGACAATGGCGTGTGTTCTGCTGTGTGGGCCGATTGGTGGGGTTTCAAGATGGAAGCCTATGACGCCATTCCGGAAAACGCAGCCATTCTGCACAACACCGGCGCTTGCGTCATCATCCATTCCGACGATGAAAACCAAATACAGCGGTTGAACCAGGAAGCAGCAAAGGCACAAGCCGATGGCCGCCGCATGGGTTTCAACATCAGCGATGCTGAAGTGATCAAGTGGCTAACCTACAATCCTGCCAAGGCACTTGGCATCGACAGCAAGACGGGCAGCTTGAAAGCTGGCAAGATGGCCGATGTCGTTTTGTGGAACGGCAATCCGTTGAGCGTATATGCGCGGCCAGACAAAGTGTGGATTGATGGCGCGTTGATGTTCGACGCAAGCAACCCGAAATTACGTCCGGTCAGCGATTTTGAACTTGGCCAACCCGGTGAAGGAGATGTGAAATGAGGCATTTTCTTTATGCCGCCGTTGCATTAACGGCATTTGCAACGCCAGTTGCCGCAGAAACCATCGCCATCACTGGTGGTCGCGTTGTGATCGGTGACGGCAGCGCGCCGATTGACGGTGGCACAGTGGTCATTCGCGACGGCAATGTTGTCGCCGCTGGCACTAGCGTTGCTGTCCCGTCGGGCGCACGTCAGATCGATGCAACCGGCAAATGGGTGACGCCTGGCGTGTTCGCTGGTTTCACAAGACTTGGCCTCGCGGAAGTTGACGCGGTAAACGGAACCAATGACAAAAGCGGCGGCCGAAGTGGTTTTTCCGCAGCAATTGACGTTGCGCCGGCCATTGATCCCTTCCGTTCGCCCTTTGCCGTTAACCGCTCTGCGGGTGTAACTCGCGCGGTGGTTGCGCCAGAGGCTGCTGGCAATATTTTTGCCGGTCAGGGC
>JANPKN010000189.1:0-8362 GCA_031426075.1 Sphingomonadaceae bacterium | reverse complement strand
CGCTATTCCGAATGGTGCCCCTCGCAACCCGCGTTCAGCCTTCTGATGCCTTTTGAACTGGGCAAGGATGCAGGCGAGCTTGTTGTGGTAGTACCCGGTCAGCTCATCAGCCAAATTCTGGATGTGCAATATGGCGGGTCGGGTGACGTCCCGTTGCGTACCAGCTTCAGCGCGTCGGAAACGCGGCTTGTCGCGCGGATGAATGCACATTTGTTGCCTTATATTCACCGCGCGATGCAGGGCATTATCCCTGATCCGGCAACAGCACAGCCCGTGCAAACCGAAATGCAAGCGTTCAACTTGCCGCAATATCGCGACAGCATTGTGCTTGCGAAAATCGACGTGGAATGTGCGGCGTTCGGTCCGACGATGATCCACTGCTTCATCGGCTACGCCCATGCCAAGAAAATCGCGATGCGCTTTGCTGATGCGAACCCGACGGTACTACCCGCCGAGCCGGAATGGCAGGCAAGGATGCAGAACGCCGCGTTGCGCGTCTCCTTGCCCGCGCGCGCGGTGTTAACGCACGCCGATGTTCCCGTTTCGCGGCTTCTGTCGCTTCGTGCTGGCGATATTTTGCCCGTGATGTTGCCAGCAGATGTCCCGCTGCTGGTTGCCGGACGCCGTTTCGCACGCGGCGTCATCGGCGAGTCCAATGGCCGTGCCGCCCTCAAAGTAGAAAATATGGAAGGCCCTTATAGTGAGTGATATGTCTGAAGCCCCGAACGCCCGGCCAGCCGACCGTGCAGTCAAAATGGATATGTTCGCCGATATTTCCGTCCGTGTGACGGTCGAGGTTGGCTCTGCATCGTTGACGCTGGCGTCGCTACTCGACCTTGGCGAAGGCAGTGTGCTTGAGCTTGACCGGCAAGTGAATGACCCGCTCGACCTGCTTGTCAATGGCACGTTAGTCGCCAGAGGCGAAATCGTTGAAACCAATGGCCGCTTTGGCATCCGCATCATTGATGTCGCCCAAGACGGCGATCGCCTTGCTGGTTTGGAGGCACGATCATGATCCTCGAATATTTCGGACGTCTTTTGCTGATTATGCCGTTGATCGGTGGTTTGGCATGGGGTTCATTATGGCTCTGGAAAAAGCTTCAAATCGGCCTGCCGTTGACAACCCAGACGGCCCGCGCCGTGCGTGTGGTGGATGCAGTGTCGCTTGGCGGCAATGGTCGGCTTCTGGTCGTCGAATTCGGCCAAGACACGCTTTTGCTTGGGGCATCGCGCAGCGGCATCAGCATATTGGCGTCGACCGAAAAGGTTGCCCCTCATGCTTAGGTTCCTCAGCATTTGCCTCTGCCTGATTGCGTTTTTCGCCAGCCAATCTGCTTTTGCCTCGCCAACAGCAATGGGTATGGAAAAGGCGCTCAGCACAGTAGCAGGCGACGGGCGTTCGTTGTCGCTATCGTTGCAAATCCTGTTGCTGATGGGATTGCTGACGGTATTGCCGTCGCTGATCCTCATGATGACCAGCTTTACGCGGATTATAATTGTTCTGTCGATCTTGCGGCAGGCGCTTGGTCTGCAACAAACGCCGCCTAACCAGGTCCTGGTTGGTCTTGCGCTGTTCCTTAGCATTTTTGTAATGCAGCCGGTGTTGACCACGATCAACACACAGGCGCTCGAACCTTATGGCCGCGATGAGGTCAGCTTTGAACAGGCCTTGTCCACATCTGCTACAGCGATGCACGGTTTCATGATCAAGCAGACCCGCAAAACGGATATTGCGCTGTTCAGTGAAATTGCCAAGGCGGGCAAATTCGAAAAGCCCGCCGATGTTCCCTTTTCTATTCTGCTGCCCGCATTTGTAACGAGCGAGTTGAAAACGGCGTTCCAGATCGGGTTTATGATCTTCTTGCCCTTCCTTATTATCGACCTCATCGTGGCGTCTGCACTGATGTCGCTCGGCATGGTGATGCTGTCACCAACGATCATTTCGATGCCATTCAAACTGTTGCTGTTTGTCCTTGTGGACGGCTGGGCACTGACCATGGGGTCACTTGCCAGCTCGTTTGTGATGTAGCCAATGGATCAGGATTTCTTTATCGACGTGGCGCAGCGCGCTCTTTGGATATTGGCGCTTGGGTCTGCACCCATCCTTATCCCGGCGCTGATCGCTGGCGTGGTCTTGGGCATGGTTCAGGCCGCCACATCCATCAATGAGCAGACGTTAAGCTTCGTACCCAAACTCATTGTGGTCGCGATCGCTTTGGCGGTGTTCGGGTCAAGCATCATGATCTTGCTAGTCGATTTCACCCGAGACATATTTGCACAAATCCCATTGTTGGTGCGATGATTCCGGCCGGGCTGCAGAATGTCGAAGGGCAATTGCTTATCTGGATGGTGGCGATGATCCGTCCGGGTGCTGCCTTTTTGGCAGCGCCCATGTTCGGGGCCAATGCCGTCCCCGTGCAGCTTCGCCTCGTGCTGGCGCTTGCCATCGGTATTCCATCGGCGTCGATGGCCAATATGGCGCTGCCTGCGGCTGGAATAATTTCCGTTCCCGGCTTTTTCATGATCGCGGCTGAAGTCATGGCTGGCCTTGCAATGGGCTTTGTCATCCAGATCGCCTTCGCGGCCGCTTTGGTAGCAGGTGAGGCGATCAGCAACGCCATGGGCCTTGGCTTTGCATCAATGGCTGACCCCGCAAGTGGTCAATCCAGCCCCGCCGTCGGGCAATTTCTGTCGATGCTCACCATGTTCTTGTTTCTTGCCGCCGACGGCCATTTGGCTTTGATTGCAACGATCGCCGAAAGCTACCGCACCTTGCCGCCCGGCGCGGCGTGGCTATCCTTTTCCGCGATCGGCAACATCGTTGAATTTGGCAGTCTTGCCTTTTCTGCTGGCCTGTCGATTGCCTTGCCCGTCGGCTTTGCCTTGGTGTTGGTACAATTGATCATGGCAATGATCGCGCGATCCGCGCCGACATTAAACCTGTTCGCTGTGGGCATGCCCGCAGCATTGCTAGCTGGCATATTGTTGCTGGGCGTTTCCATGCCAGTAATGGCGGACATGCTTAGCAATGCCCTTCGCCTCGCGCTCGACCAGGCACAAAGTATCGGCGGTGGCCGTGTCTGACGCACCCGACAAGGACCAACAAACCGAAGCACCCACCCAAAAGCGCAAGGACGACGCGGTTAAAGAGGGCGATGTGCTGGCATCGAAAGAGCTTGCTGCAGCCGTTATGATGATTGCGGGTACGGCCTGGGTCATGGCGCTTGGCACATGGTTTTTCAGCGCGAGCAAGACATTGTTGAAAGGTGGCCTATCGCTTGACCTTTCCGACCCTGACCATTTCGATCCGTTAAATGCTTTGCTCTGGCCCTTGGCTCAAGTTGCTGTGCCATTTGCTGGATTGCTGCTGCTGACGCTCGTCGCTGCCTTTGCCGCACCAGCGATGCTTGGATCGCTTGGCATACGCGGCAAGGCCATGGCCCCAAAGGGTAGCCGCATTAATCCGCTGTCGGGTCTTAAGCGCATATTCGGTCCACAGGGCTTGATTGAACTGTTCAAGGCAACCGCCAAGGTGTGCGTGCTTGGCTATGCCGGATATTGGATCATCTCGGGCGATGTTGCCTCCTTACCCGGCCTTGCCGCCGCAGATCCAGCAGTTGCGGTGGGCATTATCGGGCAAAAACTGGTCTTCACTGTTGCCATTTTAACCGGTGGTCTGGCGCTGATTGCACTTGTCGATGTCCCCATCCAATGGTTGCAGCGCAACCGCAAGCTGCGGATGACAAAGCAGCAGATGAAGGAAGAAATGCGCCAAAGCGATGGCGCACCGGAGCTTAAACAGGCGATCCGCGCGCGCCAGCATGAAGTGATGATGTCATCCGCGCGAAAAGGCATGGCGGACGCAAATGTCGTCCTGACTAACCCGACGCATTTCGCCGTAGCATTGCGATACCGGCCCGGTTCGGACGCCGCCCCCGTGTTGGTCGCGCGCGGTCGCGGGGATGTGGCGCTGGCTATAAAGGCAATGGCAGCGGAAAATAATGTGCCCACGCTCGAATATCCGCAGCTTACTCGCGCCATTTATTTCACCACGCGCACAGGAAAAGCGGTTTCCGAAGATCTGTACGTGGCGGTGGCCGCAATCCTTGCCTTTGTGTTCCGGCTGGAATCGGCCTTTGGACAAAATGTGCCCAAGCCATCTGTCGATGTGCCAGAAACGAAGCGTTTTGATCAGGACGGACGCCGGACCGCCTAAATTACCCTTCACCAACGCCGTATAAGGGCAACGAGGGAATTAACGATATGATCAGTTCGATTGCAAATAGCCTTGGATTTGGATCCGGCATTGACACGGCCGGGCTGGTTGCTGACCTGGCAGCGGCATCCCGCGCACCAAAGGTCGCACGGCTCGATACATTGTCGCGCGCAAACCAGGCAAGGGTCAGCGCGCTTGCGCAAGCTCGAAGCGATCTCGACAGTTTTGCAGACTCGCTGGAATCACTGATTTCCAATGGCACATTACGCAGTAAGCCAATATCGTCAGACGAGACCGCATTAGCGCTCACGGCCAAAACCGGCAGCTTGCTGGGCAGCTATAGCGGGCAGTTGGTTATCCAATCGCTTGCTAAGGCGCAGAGCAATTATTCTGAAAATATCGCATCGCGCAGTGCGCCTATTGGTGAGGGCAACCTCTCGCTCACGGTTGGAACCAATACATACAACATTGCCATAGACTCAACAAATGACAGCCTTGATGGACTAGCCGCAGCCATCAACGCAGCGGGCAGCGGTGTTGCCGCCAGCGTGGTCAATGATGCCGGCGAGTTCAAGCTTGTGCTCAAGGGCCAAAGCGGCGCTGCGAATGCGTTTGCTTTAAACGTTGATGCTAGCGCCCCAGCAAGTCTTCAGCGTTTTTCAACCACCGCTATGACCAATGGTCAGGCGGCGAGCGACGCCGCTTTCACGCTCGATGGGGTCGGCTATCGCCGCACATCCAACACTATTGATGATGTCATTACGGGCATGAGTATGGTCTTAAAAAAGGCAGACCCGCTCGCCACCATTTCGATAAGCGCAACGCGGCCCTCCGAGACAATCAAGCAGACAATGACCGACTTTGTCGCTGTGTTCAATACGTTGAAAACGGATATGGAGGCCGCGCGTAAAGCGAATAACGGCAACCCGGCGCTTCGGGCGCTGGAACGGCAACTGAACGGATTTATCGCGCGACCGCTGACTTCAAATGCCAGCATCAGCCGCTTGTCGGACATTGGCGTTTCGACGACACGCAATGGCACGCTGACACTTAACATGGCGCGATTAGAGGCAGTGTTGCGCGACAATCCGGATGCCGTCGAGGCGATGTTCAATCCGCCGCGCGATGCAGGCCAAACCGACATCACTGACCCCGGCATATCGTTTGCACTGGACAGCCTGCGCGATTCCGCTGTCGGAACGAACGGCCCACTCGAAATGGTGAAAGTTGCCTTGCAACGTGAGGCCGATGCAATTGAAAAAAACCGGACCAGAATGGAAGCCCGCGAACTGGCCTATCGCAGCCGCCTTGAAACGCAATTTGCAGGTATGGATGCGCGGATCGGCGCATTGAAGGCAACGCAAAGCTATCTTGAGCAGCAGATAAAGCTCTGGAACGGCAATAACGGATAAACATATGTCAGCCCACCCCCACCCCGCCATCGTCAACCAGCATTACCGGAACATGGAATTGCAAAGCCGCGTTGCCAGTGCAAGCCCGCACGGTCTCGTGAATTTGCTATACGAAGAATTGCTCAGGTCGCTCGACCTGTTGATGGTCACGGTAAAGCGCGGACAGCCAATTTCGGGCAACCTGCATCATGCCAAGGCGTTATCGATCTTCATTGCATTGGAATCGAGCATTGATTTTACCAATGGCGGTGATCTGGCACATGTACTCCAACGGATTTACAGATCTGCGGTACGGACGTTGAACGATGCAGCTCAGGCAAATGATATATCGCGGATCACCGAGTTGCGCGCCGCGGTCAGCGAAATTGCTTACGCTTGGGCTGCGCTTACCAATTAAGCTTCCGGCCTAGTCGCCTGAAAGCACCCAGCCAACGCTGATTTGTTTAGCCGCGAGTGGAACATCGAGCCGCGCCTCGCTAAAATCCACTTTCGCACCGGGCCCAATCGTGCGGACTTTTGCTTTCATCTTCCAGCTATACACTGGCCGACCGCTTGCGTCCTTAAGCGTCACCAGCATTTCCGGCACAGTTTGTTTCACCCCGGTTGGGTTTACGATGCTGCCGCTAGCGATGAAATAGGGCGTGCCATCCTCACGCTCGTTCAGTTCGAGATTTTCGTTCAGTACGATTGTCAAATCCGGCTCTTCAGCCGCGCTGGAGAGGCCGATATTCGGCATGCCATAATAAGAAATTGCCACGCCCGCCGCAGCAATCGTCAATGCAAATATGATCGCGACCAGAGTCCAGATTTTCGCAGGATTGCGCCGCTGGCTGAAAGGTGGCTCATGTGCAAAGCGGCTTTGGGTGGGTTCGTCATCGGCCAATGAGCCGACATTTATTGACGGATCGACATAAACCGCAGCAGCATCGGAGGAAGTCGTGCGCTCCGGTACAAAGCGAGGAAACGCTGGCTGCGTGTCATCCACTTCTGTTTCAGCTGCCATAAATCGCGCCGATGGGCCGGAGGAAAGCTCTGGGTTCACAACAGGCGCCGGGACGCCTTCTGAAGCCTTCTGGTCGTCTGCGGGTGGCGGCGGAGGGGCAACTGGGGCAGAAGCCTCTGGCGGCGCTTCGACGGGCGCGGGGGCAACGATAGAGGGTGCAGGCGCGATCGGGGGAACAGCCCCGGCCTGAAACCAGCTATGTTTGCAATTGGCGCAGCGCACTTGGCGGCCTTCAATACCAACGGCATTGTCAGGGACGACATAGCGTGTGCGGCAGGATGGACAGACGAGCAGCATCACTGCGCATAAACAGCAGCATCCCGCCACTTGCAACCCTGCCGTTGTAAAATGCTGTGGACGACGCTTTTTCGCCGCGCGACTCGGCTGCGAATAGCCTTTGCCCCATCACCCCGTTTGTGCCATTTGTCGCGCCAATGCAGAGCGTGGTGGAATTCGACAATGTGGGGCTCCGATATGGGACAGGCGCGGAAACGCTGACTGATCTCAGCTTCACTCTGTACCCCGGCAGCTTTTATTTCATGACGGGCGCGTCAGGTGCAGGTAAAACGTCGCTGTTGAAATTATTATATCTGGCACACCGGCCAAGCCGCGGGGCAATCCGCATGTTCGGGCACGATGCGATCACCTTGCCGCGCAATCGCCTGCCGGGGTTTCGTCGCCGCATCGGCGTAGTGTTTCAGGACTTTCGCCTCGTCCCGCATCTGTCGTCATTCGACAATATCGCCCTGCCCTTGCGTATCGCTGGCATTTCAGAACGCGAATTGCGCGGTCCAGTGACTGAAATGCTCGCATGGATCGGACTTACGGAGCGCGCGGACGCGCGGCCAGCGATGCTGTCGGGTGGCGAGCAACAGCGTGTTGCCATTGCCCGTGCCGTTATCGGCCGCCCGGAAATCCTTGTCGCGGATGAACCAACGGGCAATGTCGACCCCGAAATGGCGTTGCGTTTGCTGCAACTTTTTGCGGCATTGAACAAGCTTGGCACCACCGTCGTAGTGGCAACGCACGACATCCATTTGTTGCAAGAGGTTGAAGGTGCGCAGATGATGCGGCTCGACAAGGGGCGACTGTCCGATCCCACCGGCTCGCTCCGGCATCCGCCACGCCCGTTGGTACTAAAAAACTGATGCTGCTCGACTTCGCCCTTCCGGACCATGACCGCAAGCTTATCCCTGAGGGCCGGCTGTCAGGACAAATGCCTTGGGTGATCGCGATCATGCTGTTTCTGACACTTCTCGTGGCCGCTGCCGGACTGACTCTGGCTGACGCAGCGCGCAAGGGCGGAAATGATTTGGCTCAGCAGGTTACCGTTCAGATCATAGAAGCTGATCCGGCCAAACGTTCAGCGCAGCGCGCCGCAGTTGCGAAGGCTTTGCGCGGACTGCCTGGCGTAACGTCGGTAAAGCCCGTACCCGATGCCGAAGTGCGTAATCTGCTGGAGCCGTGGCTTGGCTCCGGGATAATTGACGCCGATATCCCGGTCCCCGCCTTGGTGGACATACGGTTTAACGAAGCGCCGACAGCGGCATCACTCAAGGTTTTGCAGGCGCGATTGCGCCCGATTGCGCCTAATACCCGGCTGGATTCGCACGGCAGCTGGATGGCCCCCTTTTTCAAGCTGATGTCGGCTTTGGTCTGGCTGGCGGTCGCCATATTGCTGCTGCTGCTGGTCGCGACCTCAGCGGTTGTTGTGCTTGCCGTCCGCAGTAC